>JAOTUO010000329.1 GCA_029863845.1 Myxococcales bacterium | reverse complement strand
ACGTGCCGACCGACGTCGGCGCGCGCCCGCAGCACGCCCAGCAGCGCCGTGTTGTTGGCCTCGGTCGCGCCGCCGGTGAGAAGGATCTCGTCCGGCGCGGCGCCGAGCAGCGCCGCGATCCGCGCCCGGGCCTCTTCCAGGGCCGCCCGCGCCGCGCTGCCCTCGGCGTGCGCGCTCGACGGATTGCCGAAGCGGTCGCGCAGCGCCCGGGCCATCGCCTCGACGACCTCGTCGCGAACCGGCGTCGTCGCGTTGTGATCGAGATAGATGCGCACGATCAGCTCGCCGCCGGCGCGGCCTGCGGCGGGATCTGCGCCAGCAGGTCCGACAGCGTCTGGCCCGCCACTGCCTTGGACTCGCCCTCGGCGAGCTCCGCCAGCAGCGTCTCGACCGCGCGGTTCACCCCAGCTTCGCCCCTGAACGTTTCGCGGGTGCCGCGCAGCGCTGCCAGCAACGCCAGCACCGGGATGCGCTCCGCCGGGCGCCCGAGCTGGTAGGCATCCTCCTTCTCCGAGTCGTCGAGCGCCGCCACCACGTGCGCCGCCTGGAGGGTGCGCAGGACGCCGCGCACCGTGCGCACCGGGACGCGCAGGGCTTCGCCGAGCGCCTCCGCCGTCCACGGGTCCCGCCCGTCGCGGAAGGCGAGCCCCACCTCGAGCGCGACGCGCAGCCCGATGGCCTCGCACTCGGCCGCTCCGGCCCGCGAGCCCCGGACCTCGCGCCGGTAGAGCTCGAGGTTCTGGAAGGCGAAGGCGATCTCGGCTCCGAGGAGCAGCAGGGCCCAGAAGACGTAGATCCAGACGAAGAGCAGCGGGAGCAGCGCGAAGGTCCCGTACAGGGCGTTGGCCCGCGTCGCGCCGACGCTCAGGCCGACGTAGAGCCCGATCGCCGTATTGACGAGGACGGCGGCGATCACCCCCCCCAGCAGCGCCGCGGCGGGTCGCACCCGCGTGTTGGGCAGGAACCAGTAGAGGAAGGCGAAGGCGGCGGCGAGCATGAGCGTCGGCAGCTGGCTCAGGCCCAGGCTGTAGATCTCGTTGAAGATCGCGTACTCCACCAATCGCTGCAGGATCCACTCGCTCTTGAGGGTGGTGGCGACGGAGAGCGCCGTACCCAGCAGGAGCGGGGCGATGACCAGAACCGCGAGGTAGTCCGGGATCCTGCGCGACAGCGGCCGTTGCTGCTCGACGCCCCAGATGCTGTTGAGCGCCCGCTCGACATTGCTGATGCCCAAGACCGTCGTGATGAAGAGCGTGACCGCGCCCAGCGTGCCGAGACCGGCGAAGTTGACGTTGGCGACGAACTCCCGGAGCCACTTCGCCGCGTCCGGGGCGCCCGCGGCGATCTGTTCGATGATCCGCCCGACCACGTTCTCGGTCACTCCGAGGGCCGAGAGAATCGAGCTGACGATGGCGAGCACCGGCACGAGCGAGAGCACCGTGAAGTAGGTGAGCGCGCTCGACCGCAGCAGCAGCCGGTCGCGGACGAAGCCCACGACGACGATCGCGGCGAACTGGAGCAGGGCGACGCCGCGCGCCGTCCAGGTGCGCGGTTCGAGATCGGCCCGCCACAGGCCCTCCGTGAGATAGGCCCGGGCGCGCGCCCAGCCATTGCCGACAGCGAGCTTCACGCAGACCCCCGGAAATCCAGGTGGCGAAGTCTACTCGACCCCCGCGCAGCGGGCCGGTCGGGAGCCGTCCACCGCCAGCCCCGCCGCGAAGCGCGCGAGCGTCCGCGCGCCGATCCCCGGCACCCGTTCGAGATCCCCGACGGCGCGGAAGCGACGCCGGCAGCGCTCGCTCACGATCGCCGCGGCCCGCACCGGGCCGATGCCCGGCAGCGTCTCGAGCGTGAGGGCGTCGGCCGTGTTGGGATCGATCGCCAGCCCGAAGAGACGGCGCGCGGGCCCGCGGACCGCCGCCCCCGCGCCCCCCGTCTCGGCGCAGGCGACCGCGCGCGTGCGGCCCGCGTGGGCGCCGCGCTCCACCGGGTGCGAACACGGAGCGGCGTCGAGCGCGGGGCCGGGCAGCGCCAGCACGAGCAGCGCGCCGCCGAGCGCGAAGCCGGCGCGCGCCCTGCGCTCGGCCGCGGCCGGCGCTCGGACTGCGGCGGCGCTCACGCCTCCCGCGTGGACTCCGTCGCGCCCTCCTCGAGAAACTCCGCGTGAAGTGCGCGCACGGCGAGCTCGGTGTACTTCTCCTCGATCACCACCGAGACCTTGATCTCGCTGGTCGAGATGAGCTGGATGTTGATGCCCTCGTCCGCGAGCACCCGGAACATGCGGCTCGCCACGCCGGCGTGGTCCTTCATGCCGAGCCCGACGATGGAGACCTTCGCGATGCCTTCGTCGCGGTCGACCGCCGTGGCGCCGAGCTCGCCGCCGACCTCCTCGGCCAGCGCGACGGCGCGCCGGTAGTCGTCCCGCGGCACCGTGAAGGTCAGGTCGGTGGTGCCATCCTGGGAGAGGTTCTGGATGATCATGTCGACCACGATGCCGGCGTCCGAGAGCGGCGTGAACACCTTCGCCGCGATGCCGGGCAGGTCCTTGATGCCGCGCATCCGGATCTTGGCCTCGTCGCGGTTGTAGGTCACGCCGGAAACGACCAGCCGCTCCATCACCTCCTCCTCGCGTCCCACCCGCGTTCCCTCGTCGGGCTTGAACGACGATCGCACGTGCAGGGGGACGCCGTAGCGCATCGCGAAGCGCACCGCACGGATCTGAAGGACCTTGGCTCCGAGGCTCGCCATCTCGATCATCTCGTCGTAGGAGATGCCCGCGAGCTTGCGGGCGGCCGGCACCAGGTTCGGATCGGTCGTGAAGACGCCGTCGACGTCGGTGTAGATCTCGCAGTCGTCGGCCTCGATCGCCACCGCGATGGCCACCGCCGAGGTGTCCGAGCCGCCCCGCCCCAGTGTGGTGATGTTGCCCGCCTCGTCGATGCCCTGGAAGCCCGCGATCACCGGCACGCCGCCCGTCTCGATCACGTCCAAAATGGGCCGGGGGTCGATGCTGTGGATCCGCGCGCGCGTGTGGGCAGTGTCGGTGCGCATTCCGATCTGGGAGCCGAGGAAGGAGCGCGCGGGATGTCCCAGGCCCTGGATCGCCATGGCGAGCAGCGCGATCGTCTTCTGCTCGCCGGTCGATACGAGCACGTCGTGCTCGCGCGGGTCGGGCTGCTCCCCGCCGACTTCCCGGGCCAGGGCGACCAGCCGATTCGTCTCGCCGCTCATGGCGGAGACCACGACGGCGACGCGGTGGCCGGCCTCCAGGGTATCCACCACGCGGCGCGCCACCTTCCGGATGTGGTCGGTGTCGGCAACGCTGGTGCCGCCGAACTTCTGCACGATCAGACTCATGGCTCTGCGACGGTGCTTCGGGGTTGGCCTCGCTCGCCTTCGGCGCACGGGGCGCCGGGCGAGGCCCCATGGATAGCAAACCGCCGACCCGCCCGGCGCAGCGCACCCGCGTCGCGTCAGCCGGCGGCGGCGGCGAGCCGGGCGCTCCAGCCCGCGAGCGCGGCCTCGGCCGTGGCGCCGAGCGCCATCGCGTGCAGCGTGCGCCTCGCGGGATCCTCCGCCGCATCCGGACGGGAGAGCCGCACCTCGAGTCGGTCTGCGGGCATCGCCTCGGGGAAGCGGTCGGCCCACTCCACCGCCACGAGCACGCCCGGCTCGAGCCAATCGAGAAAGCCGGCCGCCTCGAGCTCGGCCGCGCTCTCGATGCGGTACAGATCGACGTGGGTCAGGCGGCGACCGTCCGGCGCGCTGTACTCGCTGGCGATCACGAAGGTGGGGCTGGCAACGAGGCCCGGATCGATGCCCAGGCCTTCGGCGAGCCCCTTGGCGAAGACGGTCTTGCCGGCGCCGAGGGGACCGATCAGGGCCACCACCAGACCCCCCGGAGCCGCGGCCCGTGCCAGAGCGCAGGCGGCCGCGCGCGTGGCCTCAGGGCTCGGGAAAATCCGCTGCAAGGCGCGGCCTCGGTGCGAGGGGTCCGGTCGCCGCCTCGGCCTCGGCGCGCAGCGCTTGGCTCGCGGCCGGGATCTCGCGCGCGAGGTCGGCGGCCAGCAGACCCGAGTCGCCGCTGCGAGCCGCAATGCGGTCGCCGGCCAGGCCGTGCACGAAGGCCGCCAGCGCAGCCGCCTCGAACTCCTCGAGCCCCTGGGCCAGCAATCCCGCCACCATGCCGAGCAGCACGTCGCCCGTTCCGCCGCTCGCGAGCGCGGGGCCGCCGGTGGGGTTCACGACGACCCAGCCCTCCGGCGAGGCCACCACCGAGGCCGCTCCCTTGAGCAGCACCACGGCCCCCGACTCGCTCGCGAGGCGGCGCGCGCTGCCGACGCGATCCCGGTTTACCTCGGCGGCGGTCGTCCCCAG
>JAOTUO010000037.1 GCA_029863845.1 Myxococcales bacterium | reverse complement strand
CTCGGCGCTGCTGCGTTCGATTCCCTACTTCACCACCGTGGCCGCTACGCGGGCCGGGGTCGGCGCGATCCGCGCGCTTCAGCTCGGATCCATCGGCGTTCGCGCCCTTCAGGACATCCACGGCGGACGCTTCTGATCCGCGGGTGAGGGCCTCGGTGGCAGTGAGCCCCTTCCAGTCGGCGGTCGAAGCGGTGCGGAAGCCCCTGGAGTTCGCCGCCCGCGACGACTTCGCCCACATGGATCGCGTGCGCGGCCTCGAGACGACGGTGGCCGCAGCCGCGCGCCGGGCCCTCGAGCTGGCCGTCCCGGGCGACGCCCGTGCGGTGTTCGCGGGGGTGGCCGAGGCGTTCGCGCAGCCGATCGCCGCCGAGCGGCGCGAGGCCGCGATCGGCCGGGCCCTCGCGGCGCTGCGCCCCCTGGCCGATTCCGCGTGGTCCGAGGCGGCGCTCGCGCGTCCGACGACCTCGCTTCCGGGCGTCGGTCCCAAGCGCGCGGAGGCGCTCGCCCGCCGCGGTCTGCGCAGCGTCGAGGACCTGCTCTTTCAGCTGCCCGCTCGCTACGACGACCGCCGTTCGCTCGTGCACGTGGGCGACCTCGAAGTCGGCCGGCGGGCGACCTTCATCGCGCGGGTGCAGGTGTGCGACTTCGTCGCGCGGCGCGGCCGCCGTCCGGGACGGGGCGGCCGCATCTTCGAGGCGGTCGTGGGCGACGACAGCGGCACCGCCCATCTGCGCTGGTTCCACGGCAGCGAGGCGATCGCCCGAACGGTGCAGAAGGGCGCGCTGCTCCTCGTGACCGGCGACGTCCGGCGCTACCGCTTCTCGAAGGAGATCGTGCACCCGGAGATCGAACGCCTCGACCCGGGCGGAGCCGACACCGAATCCTTCGACGCGGAGTCGCTGCGGCAGATCGTTCCGGGGTACGCGGGCCTCGAGGGAATCCACCCCCTCGCGCTGCGCCGGATCGTGCGCCACGCGGTCAACGGCTACGCCGACCTGGTCGGAGGCCACCTGCCGAAAGGGGTCGTGCGCGAGCAGCGCCTGCCGGAGCCCGCCGAGGCGCTGAGATGGCTTCACTGCCCCGACGTCGATGCCGACGTGGAGGCGCTCCAGGGGGGCCGCTCGCGGGCCGCCGTGCGCCTGGTCCTCGAGGAGCTCTACCTGCTGGAGCTGGGCCTCGCCCTGCGGCGCGCGGGCCGCGCGCGCGAGCCCGGCATTCCGATCGCGAGCGACGGCCCACGCGCGTCCGGTGCCGCGGCGGACCTGCCCTTCGCGTTGACCGCCGCACAGCGCCGCGTCTGGCAGGAGATCCGAGCGGACCTGGCGCTCCCGCACCCGATGAACCGCCTGCTCCAGGGCGACGTCGGCAGCGGAAAGACGGTCGTCGCGTTGCTCGCCGCCGTGGCCGTCGCGGAGAACGGGCACCAGACGGCGCTGATGGCCCCCACGGAGCTTCTGGCGGAGCAGCACGTGCGGACGCTGCGGCGCCTGGCGGAAGGCGCGGGAGAGGCCAGCCGGCTGCGCAGCGCCCTGCTCACCGCCTCGCTCCCGGGCGCCGAAGCGGAGGCAACGCGCCGCAAGCTCGCCGAGGGCGAGGTCGACCTGGTGGTCGGAACGCACGCCCTCGTGCAGGAGAGCGTGGCGTTCCATCGGCTCGCGCTCGCGGTGGTCGACGAGCAGCACCGCTTCGGAGTGCTCCAGCGCGCCGCCCTGGTGGCGAAGGCGGGGGAGGGGCGGTCGCCCCACATCCTGGTGATGACGGCGACGCCGATCCCGCGGACGCTGGCGCTCACGCTCTACGGCGACCTGGACCTCTCGGTGATCGACGAGCTGCCCCCCGGGCGCGTGCCGGCGCGCACGCTGCTGCTGCGCGCCGGGGAGGGGCGCCGGATCGCGGCGCTGCTGCGCGAGACCGCGGGCCGCGGCGAGCAGGTCTACGTCGTCTACCCCCTCGTCGAGGAGTCCGAGAAGAGCGATCTGCGCTCCGCCCGCGAGTCCGCGGAGCGGATCCGCGCCGCCTTCCCCGACCTGAGCGTGGACCTCGTGCACGGCCGGCTGACGGCCGCCGAGCGCAACGCCGCCATGCAGCGCTTCGAGACCGGCGAGACCCAGGTTCTCGTCTCGACGACCGTCGTCGAGGTCGGGGTCGACGTGCCGCGCGCGACGCTGATGATCATCGAGCACGCCGAGCGCTTCGGCCTGGCTCAGCTCCACCAGCTGCGCGGGCGCATCGGCCGCGGCGCCACGCCCGGCACCTGCGTGCTCGTCGCGCGCGGCGAGAGCGAGGACAGCGAGGCTCGCCTCCGCGCCATCCTGGAAACCGGCGACGGCTTCGCCATCGCCGATGAGGATCTGCGCATCCGGGGTCCCGGCGAGTTCCTCGGAACGCGGCAGCACGGCCGCCTCCCGGACCTGCGGATCGCCGATCTCGTCCGCGACGCGCGCCAGGTTTCGGTGGCGCGCGAGGCGGCGCTGGCGACGGTGCGCCGCGACCCGGGCCTCCGCCGCGACCCCGGGCTCGCCCGCGCCGTCCGCGCGCGCTGGGGCGATCGCCTCGCCCTGGTGGACGTGGCGTAGCCTTCTCCGGCAGCATCCAGGTTCCGAGCCGGCGTGCGCAGTGAGCCGCAGGCGAACGCAGTTCATGAGAACGGAGTTCATGAGATGGGCAGGACGACCGGGATCGTGATCTTCGACGAGGTCGAGGAGCTCGACTTCGCAGGGCCCTGGGAGGTCTTCACCGCGGCGCGCCATGGCCACGAGGCGGACCGGGTGCTGACCATCGCTCCGACGCAGGGCGTGATCCGCTGTGCCAAGGGCCTGCGGGTCCTGCCCGACTGCTGCTTCGACGACGCGCCTCCGCTCGACGTGCTGCTGGTTCCGGGAGGGGAGGGCACGCGGCGCGAAGCCGGAAATCCGGCCTTCCTGGACTGGCTGCGCGAGGCGGCTCCCCGCTGCACCTGGGTCACCAGCGTGTGCACGGGGTCGCTGCTCCTGCACGCGGCGGGGATCGCCAAGGGACGCCGGATCACCACCCATTGGAGCTTCGTCGAGGCGCTGCGCAATCTCGGCGACGCGACCGTGCTCGAGAACCGGCGCTACGTCCGCGACGGCAACCTCGTCACCGCGGCCGGCGTCTCCGCAGGCATCGACATGGCGCTCTGGGTCGTGGGCCAGATCTACGGCGTCGACCACGCCCGCCTCGTCCAGAAATGGATCGAGTACGACCCCGCCCCCCCGTACGCCGCCGACGTCTAGAGCGTCGCGACCGGGGGCGAGGGGGATCCCTCCGCGAATGGCTCGGCCATCCCTTGGAAGGCTTCGTTCGCCTTCGGCTCACTGCGCGGCGGCTGCGCCGCCTTGCGAAATCCATGATGGCCTGCGCTTGATTTCGCTGCGGGATCCCCCTCGCCCCCGGTCGCACTCGGTGGTTGACGCGGGCGCGGCCGTGGGCCAAGATCGGGGTGTGGTGATTCGCGCTCTCGCACGGGATCTGCTCGCCGCCCTGCTGCTTAGCGGGGCGGGAGAGGGTTCCTGCGACCACTAGCGAATCGCAGTCCAGCAACCCTCTCTCGCCGAGCCCGGCCGGAGAGGGTTTCGTACGTCTGGACCTCCCTCGAACCTGAACGTCGCTCCGGCCGCCAGCCCGGCACAGGAGCGAGCCATGTCCGAGAAGGTCATCGTCTTCGATACGACCCTGCGCGACGGCGAGCAGGCGGCGGGCGTCTGCTTCAGCGCGCGCGACAAGGTCGAGATTGCCTCGCGCCTCGCCGCCATGCGCGTCGACGTGATCGAGGCCGGCTTCCCGGGCGCCTCGCTCGGCGAGCGGGAGTCCGTCGCCGCGGTGGCGCGGGCCGTGCGCGACGCGACCGTCTGCGGGCTCGCCCGGGCCGTTGCCGCCGACGTGGACGCGGCGGCCGAGGCGCTGCGGGGGGCGGCGCGGCCGCGCATCCACGTGTTCGTCGGCAGCAGCGACGTCCACCTCGCCCACCAGCTCCGGCGGAGCCGGGACGAGGTGATCGCCATGGCCGGGGCGGCGGTGCGCCGGGCCCGCCACCACACCGACGACGTCGAGTTCAGTCCGATGGACGCGACGCGGGCCGACGTGCAGTTCGTCGCCGACATCGTTCGTGTCGCGCTGGCCGAGGGGGCGACGACCATCAACATCCCCGACACCGTCGGCTACGTCCTCCCCCACCGGCTGCAAGCGCTGATCGCGGAGCTCACCGAACGCGTGCCCGAGCTGGCGGCGGCGGTGCTCTCCTTTCACGGCCAGGACGACCTGGGCCTCGCCACGGCCAACGCGCTGGCAGCCGTCGCCGCGGGAGCGCGCCAGGTGGAGCTCGCCGTCAACGGCATCGGCGAGCGCGCAGGCAACACGGCCTTCGAGGAGGTGGTGATGGCCCTGCGCGTGCACGGGGCGGCGCTGGGCGTGCACACCGACGTCGACGCCACGGGGATCTGTGCGCTCTCGCGGTGCGTGGCCCAGCGCAGCGGCATCGCGGTGCCCCCCAACAAGGCGATCGTCGGGCGCAACGCCTTCCGGCACGCATCGGGGATCCACCAGGACGGCGTGATCAAGTGGCGCGAGAGCTACGAGGTGCTCGACCCCGCGGCGATCGGCCACGAGCGGGGAACCGAGATCGTGCTGGGCAAGCTCTCCGGGCGCGCGGGCTTCGACCAGCGCCTGCGCGCGCTGGGCTTCGAACTCTCGGGCGAGGACTTCGATCGCGCCTTCGAGCGCTTCCAGCGGCTGGCGGACGCCCGCCGTGAGGTCGTGGACGACGATCTGCGCGCGATTGGTGCCGAAGCGGGAAGGCCGGCGATCAGCGCGGTTGGCGGCAGATCGCCAGCAGGTCGAGGCAGTCGTCGTCGGCGGGGCCGACGGGAAAGTCGCGCGAGGTGACCGCGTCCGACGGCCCGGGCGTCGCCGCGCGACGCCGCACGAGCACGGCGAAGCGCGCGAAGAGCCACTCGATCCACGGGCGCGGCAGCCGCTCCCGCAGCCGGAGCGGATCCAGGCGCATGATGCGCCGGATGCGCCGGGATCGCTGCTCGAGGATGCGGCGCACGCGTTCGCTGGCGCCGACGCCGCGCATCTCCACGCTGGCGAACCATTCGCGCAGGCGCTCGGCCAGCTCGTCGGCCTGGTACTCGTGGACATGGTACGGGTTGACGCCGTCGGAGGTGAGACGGTTCGGCGTCGTGAGGAGCGCCACGCCGTCCGGTTCCAGCAGCTCGGCGATGGCGGCCAAATAGGGCCCCGGATCCTCCAGGTGCTCGATCACCTGGAAGCTCGCCACCAGTTTGAAGCGGCGCCGGGCGAGGGGAATGCCGGCGAGGTCGGCCGTGACGAAGTGCCCGCCCGCGGGCCGGCTGGCGGCGTCGGGGGAGACCCGATCCAGCCCGACGACGCGCGCCCCGCCGGCGGCGAGCGCAGCCGTGCCGTAGCCCGAGCCGCAGCCGAGGTCGAGCACCCAGCCGCCGCCCGCGTGCTCCCGCGCGATCGCGTAGGCCACCTCGTGGCGGGCGAGGTCGAGCCCGAAGAGGCCGCTGCCCGCGTGGAGGCGCTCGCCGGTGAAGGTCACGTCGCTCACGCATCCTCCGTCCGCGACTGCGCCAGCGCCTCGCGGGCGAACTCCCGGGCGAAGAGCAGCCCCATCCCGACCCGTAGCACGATCATCCCCGCGGACAGCACCAGGCTGATCACCAGGAGCGTCTCCCGGCTGGCGAGCCCGTGGAAGACCTCGACGAAGGCGAGCTGACCGGTCCCGAGCCCGGCGACGGCGATGGGCAGGGCCGCCACGACGGCGACCACCAGGATTCCCACGACGAGCTCGCTCACGCGGGGAACCACGTCGAAGGCCGCGAACACGATCCCTGCGACCGTCAGGAACGCGCCCGCGAAGGCCACACGAAGAAGCGTCACCTCGCCGATCCGACGCAGGGGCGTCGTCCGTAGCGCGTCGAAGAAGGCGAGCGAGCGGATCCGTTCGAGGGGGCCGAGCGAGGCCGGCGCGCGCAGGAGCGCCATGCCGCCGAAGAGCCCCAGTCCGCCCAGGGCCAGCACGACGATCCAGGCCGTCGGCGTCTGGGATCCGGAGACGACGAGCCCGGTGGCCGCGAGCGACAGCACCACCAGCATGTCCAGCCCCGAGATCAGGAGCACCACGCTCGCCGACTCCGCCAGCCGGATGCCGGCGCGCCGCTGAAGGAGCACGCTGAGGGCCGCCACACCCAGGGCGTAGTTCACGATCCCGAGCAGGTAGCTCGCGCACTTGATCCGGGCCGCCGTGCCGGCGCGGAAGCCGGGGGCGTTGGGGCCGAGCAGGCGCAGGATCGACGCCGACTCTAGGCCGAGGGTCACGGCGCCGTAGACCAGCAGGGTGGGGACCACGATCCCCGCCATCCTCCAGCTCAGCGCGCCCACGACGGCCGCGAGATCGACGTTCGCGAACAGCGCCGCGAGGGCGATGGCGCTCACGGCGAAGGGCAGGACGCGCTTGAGGTGTCGCCGGAGACGCCTCACTCCACGGCCTCCCACGGCAGCCCCGAGATCTGCGTCTTCTCGAAGGCCAGATCGAAGGTCGAAGACAGCGTGGCGGCGACGACGAGGGCCGCGAGCCCGAGCCAGCACAGGGCGGCGCCCGGGTTGCGGCCGCGCGTCCAGCCCGCCAGGACCTCGCTGGCGTAGAACGCGAAGGGCAGGCTCAGGGCGAGCAGCGAGGTTCCCTTCACGACGGCGAACCACGGGTTCTGCCACGTGAACCACGCGTAGCCCGCGATGCCGAGACCGATCATGAGCAGGAGCGGCGTGTCGGCGTTGTCGGGCGAGCGCAGGGCGCGCCGCAGCCCGCGCCCGACACCGATCGCGAAGGCCAGCGTCGGCAGGATCGCCAGCAGCAGCGTGACCGTGCCCAAGCGGCGCACGCGCGCGTCGTCTCGCGGCAGGAAGAAGCGATGACCATCGAACCAGAGCGTGGCGTAGGTGCTGCCCCAGACGGAGCGGAGGAGGTCGGGGTTGAGAAGCTGGGGATCGGCCCAGGTCGCCAGCGGAACGCGCAGGTAGTCGCCGAGCCCGCGTTCACCCGGGGGCATGCTGAACATGATGCGGTGCGCGGGCAGGCCGTGGGGCTGGAAGTAGCCGTACTCCACGCGGTTGCGCACGTAGTACCAGCCTCCGGCCAGGGCCGCGACCAGCGCCATGACGGCGATCCGCCTGAGCGCGGGGCGGAAGGTCCTGCGCCGCCAGCCGTCGATGGCGTAGGCCGCGCCGGCCGCCGTCAGCGAGAGTGCGCCGGTGAGCTTGGTGAGCAGCGCGAGACCGCCGGCGAGGCCCGCAGCGGCCGAGCGCGCCGCCGGGGCACCTGCCTCCCTCGCCGCGTTTCCCGGTCTCGCCACCGCGTAGAGGACGATCGAGGCGAGCAGCGTCGCCAGCATCTCCTCGTTCACCATGGCGCTCATGTAGACGTGGGCGGGCAGGAAGAGGAGGAGGCCCCCGGCGAGCAGCGCGCGGCGCCGGTCGCCGGC
This sequence comes from Myxococcales bacterium, assembly GCA_029863845.1. Lineage (GTDB taxonomy): Bacteria > Myxococcota_A > UBA9160 > UBA9160 > SMWR01 > JACZXC01. The sequence continues at coordinate 11,100 of JAOTUO010000037.1, read as the reverse complement.
GTCGCTGCGGCGGACCAGCGCCACCGCGAGGGCCACGACCGCAAGACCGGCGACGGTGCTCAGCAGGGGGATAGCGACCTTTGCGGCGTTGATGTCTCCGGCGGCTCGTGCGCCGCGCGCGATGAGCGCGCAGAGATAGAAGTAGAGGGGCGGATCGGCCGTGGCCCAGGTGGCGCCCGGTTCCGGGAGCGACCAGTCCCGGATGAGCCGGTTGATGTACCGCCAGCTGAAGGGGGCGTCGAAGCCCCAGTCGACCGGATAGCGGATCGCATTGTGGACGCGAATGGCGATCCCGAGGAGGGCGAGCAGGCCAGCGGGTAGCAGGGCGAGGCCGGCCCGAGCCCGCATCATCGAGCGAGCCGGGCGGCGGCCAGCGACTCCGCCATCTCGTCGGCGGCCCGGTCCCAGTCGAAGCCCCGGGACCATTCGAGCGCCGCCGCCGCCATCGTGCGTGCGAGGTCGTCTTCCGCGAGCAGGGACCCGATGCGGTCGGCGAAGCCGTCGACGTCGTCCTCGGCCACGAGGAACCCCGTCTTGCCGTCGCGCACGGCGTCGCGCAGCCCGGGGGCGTCCGTGGCGACCACCGGCGTGGCCAGGGCGTTGGACTCGATGACCGTGAGCCCCCAGCCCTCCTTGGCCGAGGGACACACGCACACGCGCGAGGTGGCGAGCCACCGGTCGCGCTCCGCGTCGTCGACGAACCCCACGAAGCGCGTGCGTTCCGCGAGGCCGACCTCCTCGGCGATGCGCTCCAGGCGCGGGCGGTCGGAGCCCCGCCCGATCACGACGATCTCGATGTCCGGGAAGCGGTCGACGAGGCGGGCCGCAGCGCGCAGCAGCACGTCCACCTTCTTGTAGGGCTCCAGTCGGCCCACGAAGACGACGCGGTGGGCGCGCGCGGCGAGATCCGCGGGCGGGACCTCGGGCCGCCGGATGCCGCAGTGGCTCACGCGGATCCGTTCCGGCGCGATCCCGCGCTCGATCAGGTCGTCGCGCGAGCTCTCCGAGATGGTCAGGAACGGCGTCTCCCGATAGAGGCGCGGGATGCCCTTCTCCGCGGCCCACACGCTGGCGGCGATCGGCCAGGGCACCTGAAGGAAGGCGGTCTCCCCGAACAGGTGGTGGCACAGGGCGAGAACGGGCCTCGCCGAGTACATGGGTGCGTAGAAGGGGAGCTTGTTGAGGCACTCGACCACGACGTCGAAACGGCCGCGCCGCGTCTCCCGCGCGCACCTCCACGCGGCCCGGGGGTAGTACGCGGGCAGGCCGCCCAGGCGCCAGACGCGCATCCCGTCGACCTCGTCGCGCGCCGGAGCGCCGGCAAAGCGCGTGCTGGCCAGCGTGATCTCGAAGCCCCGCGCGACGAGGCGGCGAAAGATCTCGCTCACGTGAATCTCGGCGCCGCCGGCCTTCGGATTGCGCGGATCGCGTTCGTTGAGGATGAGGACGCGCGGCGCTGAGGGCATCGTGGCTAGCGGGCGGCCTGGGGGGGCTGGACGTCGCTGCGCATGGTGATGCCGAGGGGGCCGCGCGGAAGGTAGAAGCGCAGCGATTGGTCGCCGCGCCGGATCTCGACGGCGACGGTGGCGCCGGGCTTGCCCTCGGTGGTGGCCTGCTTGAGCTCGAAGACATTGAAGATCCGCCGTCCGTCGTAGCGAAGCAGCACGTCCCCGGAGAGGAAGCCCGCCTCCATGGCGGGCGACTCGCGCAGCACGTCGCTCACGATCACGCGGTTGCTCTTTCCCACCGCGTAGAGCAGGAGGTCGTAGTCGTCGTCGCCGATCTCGTCGCGCAGACCCCCGCGCAGGTCTTGCAGCTCCGCGAGGTGTCGGGGCGTGCGCAGCCAGCCCTCGCGGGCCGCCTGATCGTTCATGTAGAGCTCGTCCATGCGGCTGCGGTCGTAGCGCTCGCGCAGCGCCTCCACTTCATCGCGCGGAATCCCCGCCTCGACGAGCTTCGTCTCTTCGAAGACGCCGATCGAACCGTGCGCCTGGAGGGCCGCGCTGGCGATCGTATCCGGTGCATCCGGCGCCTCCGGCGGCGCCTCGCTGTCCGGCGCGAGCCCCGTCATCCCCTCCAGCTCCTCGCGGAGCCCGGCGACCTCCGTCGCCAGCGCCACGCGCTCGTCTCGCTCCGCAGCGAGAGCCTCGCGCAGGCCCGCGATCTCGGCGCGCAGCCCTTCGTCGGCTGCGAAAGGCGCGCCCGCATCGGGGCGCGGGGCCGTGGCGACCGGCGCCTCGCTGCGCAGGAGCCCGCCCCAGGCGAGGCCGACGAGAAGCCCCACACCGGCCGCAATCGCAACGAGCGCTTGCCATCGACGCATCAGCCATCCCAAGATAAGCCGGTGCCCGCGGCGAGTCGAGGTGATGGATGAGAAGCCGGTCTTCGCCTTCTCCATGGGCTACGTGTTTCCCCTGTTGCGGGAGATCGACGACGGAACGGAGGTGTGGATCCGGCGCTCGGCGCTGCCCCCCCGCCTCGTGACGCGAGTCGATGCGGCCGGGGAGGGGATTTGACGCCGTCGCTCGGGGGTCGCGCCCGCTCCCTGGGATCGTGGCTACAGCGTCCGGCGGTGTTCGCACTGCTGCTGGGGCTCCTGGGGCTGTGCCTCTCGGCGGCGGTCGCGGACCGCGGGCTGCCGGCGAACGACGAGGGCGCCCTGCTCACCGGCGCTGCGAAGATCCTGCGCGGTGGCGTCTACTACCGCGACATCGACGCCTATCCGTTCCCGGGGGCCGCGTATCTCCTCGCCGGCGCGATGGCGCTGTTCGGCGAGCACCTCTCGGTCGCGCGCGCGCTGGCCGCGCTCACCTACGTCGCCGCCATCCTGAGCCTCTACGCGGTCGCGCTGGGCCTGCTCGGGCGCGGGCGTGCGGCGCTGTTCGGGCTGTCGCTGCTGGGCTTCAAGTTCCTGGCGTGGCCCGGGTTCACGGCTTACATGTACGCGGACGTGGCGTTCGCGGCCACGTGCGCCGCGATCGCCCTCGGCTTCGGTCCCGGCAATCGTGGGCGGGTGCGGCTGGCGCTCGCCGGGGTCTGCGCCGGGATCTCCGTCGCCTGCAAGCAGAACCTGGGCATCCCGGTCGCCGGCGCGGCGCTGGTCCTGCTCGCGTTCCCGGTTCTCCTGCTGCGGCTGCCGCGGGGCGCCGCGCGCGAACACCGCCTCGACGCGGCCGCGTTCGGCGCGGGTCTCGCGGTGACGCTGCTCCCGATCGCCGGCTACTTCGCGTGGCATGGCGTCCTGGCGCAGGCGGCCTTCAGCGGACTGATCCGTCCGTTCACCGCCTACCTGCCCACCAGCAGCATCGCGTTCGCCACGCCCCTGGCCTGGTGGCAGCTTGGGGATCTCCGGGAGATGGACGCGTTTCCGTACTTCGTCGGCCCGTACTGGTCGATGCTGGTCCGCGACGAGCTGCCGGGTCCGGCTGGGTATCCCGCCTACTGGATGGCGGGCGAGGTCTTCTCGCGCGCCCTGTACACCTCGGTGCCCCTCGTCTTCGCGGTGGCTCTGTGGCGGTGGGTGCGCGCGCTGCGGGAGCGGCGCGTCTCGGGAGGCGAGCGCAGCCGCTTCGCCTACGCACTGCTGGCGCTCGCGGTGGTGCTCTCGGCGTTCCCCCGGGCGGACTTCTACCACGTGATCGGCGTCTATCCGGTGGTGTGGCTGCTGGGGTTCAGCCTGCGCCGCCTTCCGGACGCGGCCGCGGCGCCGCCGGACGCGCGGCCGCGCGCGACGGGCTTCGACGCGCTCGCGGTTGCGCTGCTGCTCGTCGTGACCGGTGCGCTCACCGCCGTCCACGTCTCCAGCGGGGTCTACGAGGTCGAGCTCGAGCGGGCTCGGCTGCGCCTGTCCGCGGCCGAGACCTTCGTCGAGCCGGTCGTCCGCTACATCGAGGACGAGGTGGGGCCCGACGAGAAGCTCTTCGTCTACGGCCACGAGGCGTACTACTACTTCCTCGCGGGACGCTTCAACCCGTGGCCCTTCTCCCAGCTGTACCCCGGGCAGGCGGGCGGCGACGACGGCCGCGCGCTGGTCGAGCTACTGGAGCGCGAGCCCCCGAAGGTCGTCGTGAGCGGCCTGCTGAGCTGGCCCGGCATGCCGCCGCTGCCGGGCTACACGCCGCTTCTCGTCGAGCATCTGAAGCGCCGCTACGAGGTCGCCCCCGACGTCTTCGGGAGGCATCCGCCGCAGGGCGGCCGCGTGCCGCCCGGCTGGACGGTGAGCGTGCTGCGACCGCGGGCGGCCGCCTCGGGAGCGGCGGAATGAGGCGGTCTTCGCCCGGGACTTGTTCGCGCGCCGGCAACGCACCGGCAACGGCCGTGCGCGCCGAGGCGCCGAGCGCCGACGGGGGTCGGACGCGCGGCGCACGTCGCGCCGGGTCGTAGTACACTGGTGGCTCCGGAGGCAGGCCCCCCATGCGGCGCGCCATCGTCGTCATCCCCACCTACAACGAGGCGGAGAACCTGCCGCTGATCGTGCCCCAGGTGCTCGAGCAGGACGACCGGCTCCAGGTTCTCGTGGTGGACGACGGCTCGCCCGACGGCACCGGGAAGATCGCCGAGGAGCTCGCCGAGTCCACCGGCCGCGTCCACGTGCTGCACCGCTCGAACAAGGAGGGCCTCGGGCCCGCCTACCGGGCGGGGCTGACCCAGGCGCTCGAGCTCGGCGCCGACGTCGTCTTCCAGATGGACGCCGACTTCTCCCACCCCCCGGAGACGATCCGGACGATGCTCGCGGAGATCGAGAACTACGACGTCGTGCAGGGATCGCGCTACCTGAACGGGATCACGGTGGTGAACTGGCCCATCGAGCGCATCCTGATCAGCTACTTCGGCAACTGGTACGCAAAGAAGGTGACCGGCCTGCCCCTCACCGACACCACGGGCGGGTTCCGGTGCATGCGCCGCAGCGTCCTCGAGGGCATCCACCTCGAGCGCATCCGGTCCAACGGCTACGCCTTCCAGATCGAGGTGAACTACCACTTCCTCAAGCAGGGGGCGCGCGTCAAGGAGATCCCCTTCTTCTTCCTCGATCGGACCCGGGGCGACTCGAAGCTGACGCCGCGCATCGGCCTGGAAGCGCTGTGGCTCGTCTGGTGGCTCCGGATCGCGGACGCGCTGGGACGAATCTGATCGCATGCGGTCGCGCCGGATCGGCGTCCTGTGCGTCGTCGGCCTTGCGCTGGCGACGGCGGGCATCGCGATCCGCGCCCACAACGCCTTCCGGTACCCGATCGTCTACGGCTTCGACAGCCGGGCCAACTGGCGCTACATCGAGCGCCTCACGCAGTCCTGGGCGCTGCCCGCGCCCGACGCGGACTGGTCCACCGCCCACCCGCCGCTCTTCTACTACGCCTCCGCCGCCCTGTGCCGCGCGCTCGGCCGCCCGGAGAAGCACGACGCGGTCGTCCTGATCCGGCTGATCAGCACGCTGCTGGGACTGCTCGCCGTGGGACTCGCCGTCGCCCTCGTGCGCAGGGCCGATCCGGACGATCCGCGCCGAGCGCTCCTCGCCGGCGCGCTGCTGCTCTTCCTGCCCGCCCACATCTACGTCAGCGCGATGCTGCACGAGGAGCTGCTCGTCTCGTCGCTGGCGTCGCTCGTCGTGGTCGGCGTCGCGTGGGACCTGATGAGCCCGGAGCGCCCGCGCCGCGCGCTGCTGCGCGCCGCGCTGTGGGGACTCGCCGGCGGGTTGGCCCTGCTCACGAAGCTCACCGGGCTGCTGGTGATCCTCGCCGCCGCGGGCGCCTACGCCCTGGACGGCTGGCGCCGGCGCGACGCTCGACTGGCAGCGGGCCGCGTCGCCGTGTTGCTGGCCGTGGCCCTGGTGGTGGGCGGCTGGTACTACGCCCGCAACCGCGTCGAGTACGGCTACTTCTACCCGTACGGATTGAAGACCCACCGGATCATGCTCAGCTACCCGCCGGGCGAGCGGCGCCTCGGGGACTACCTGCGCGTTCCCTTCGCGACCTGGACCGACCCGTACGCGCTCTCGCCGGACCTGCTGCGCTCGGTCTGGGGCACGACCTACATCTCCATCTGGTTCGACGGCCACCGCCACTTCCTGCCGACCGTGCGCGGCGCGGTCAATCGCGCGGGAACCGTGATCCTGCTGCTGGCCCTGTTGCCCACCGCGGCCTTCTTCCGCGGCCTCGGGCGCGGCGTGATGCGTGCGGTGGAGTCGCCGCGCGGTCCCGACCCACCGCTCCTGCTGCTGGTCGCGCTCACGCTGGCGGGCTACGTGGTCTTCAGCTGGCGCAATCCGTGGTTCGCGGTCCTCAAGGGCAGCTTCCTGCTGGGCCTCTCGGTGCCGTTCGCGTTCTACGCCAGCGAAGGCCTGCGATGGTGGGCGCGGGGCTCGCGGGCGCGGGCCACCGCCATCGGGGTCTGGATGGGCGTTCTGTTCCTGGCCGTCGCGGCGGTCTTCACCCAGGGCGTCGTGTTCCAGAAGACGGACCCGCCCGGATTCAGCTGGGAGAGGGAGCCGCGCCTCGTGCCCCCGACGGCGGATCAGAAGCCCTGATCAATCAAGACGTGCTCCCCGCCGGGCGCGTAGAGCACGAGGAGCGCGGCGGCCAGGGCGTACCCGCCTAGGCGCCCGGGTCGCCGGCGATCCGAACGGATCGCGTACTCGAGAGCAGGGCGACCACGCCGAGGGCGTAGACCAGCACCGACAGCGACCAGACGAGGGAGAATCCGTAGGTCATCCCCAGCACCACGGCCAGGACGCCGGCCGTGACCGACGCGCATCCGTTGATGCCCCACGCCCACGGGACGAGGTCCTCGTGGATGCTCGCGGCGATCCGGATCCCGATCGGGAAGAAGATGCCCATGACCAGGCCGAGCGGCGCGAGGACGGCCGCCGTTACGGCGGCGCGAACCAGGATGGGCGTGGCGAACAGCCACCCCTGGAGGATCGGCAGGCCCTTCGCGTAGAAGAGCGCGAGTGCGGCGATGGCGAGAACGCCCAGCGGCAGCGCTACGTGCTGGCGCCCGACCCATCGGCGCGACAGGTAGCTGCCCCAGCCCAGGAAGACGAGCAGCGAGAACAGCGTCACGCTCAGCGAGTAGGTCGGATAGCCGAGGAACAGCACGAAGCGCTGGATCAGGCTGATCTCGAACAGCATGAAGCCCAGGCCCACCGCCACGAAGTAGAGCATGACGCCGAGGCGGGCCGCGGCGGTCTCCCGCGAGGCGCGCCGCCCGACGACGAAGAGGGGCACGAGAATGAAGACGGCCGCCAGCACCGTCAGCGAGATCAGCAGGAAGCCGAGGAGGATCTGACCCAGGGCGGATGCATGAGAGGGGGTCAGACGCCCGGGTTCGAAGAGGCCGCTCCATCGGAAGAAGCTCAGGAAGAACGGATTGTCGTCGGTCGTGGCGTCGAGCCTGTAACGAAGTCCCGCCAGGAGGCTGTCGCGCTCGGGCCCCTTCGCGGACGCGAGGCCTTCGAAGACCTCGTGTCCGGCGTCGCCCGGGAGCAGCAGCGCCTCGAACTCGAGCTGCCTCGCCCGGTCGGCCAGGATCCGGACCTGCTCCGGACTCCACGGTGTGGTGCGGATCATCACCTCGGCATACAGGCTGCGGCTGCTGATCGCCGCGATGTACCGCTCGGGGTGCTCGACGCCCCTCTCGCGGAGCGCCTGGTGCGCCACCGAAACGATGCGGCCGGCGGCGCGCGGTCTGTTGGAGTTGAAGTTCGCCATCGCGAACGAGAGGATCCCCCCGTCCGCGAGGTGATCGATGTAGTCGTGGAACGCTTCGACCGTGTACAGATAGTTCTCGGCGAGCACGTACGCGCCGCTGTTGATGGCGGACAGCGTGTCCACGCCGGTGAGCTGGATCACGTCGAAACGTTCGTGCGACGACCGGATGTAGTGACGGCCCTCGGCGGCCACGAGCAGGATCTTCGGCTGGCGGAAGAAGCCGTTCTCCACGTCGTTCATCCGATCGCGGATGAGCTCGACGGCGACCGGATCGAGTTCAACCCCGGTGACGTGGGATGCACCGGACTGCACCGCCACGATCATGTCGCGGCCACCACCCACGCCGATGACGAGGACCCGCGGGTCGGGATTGGCGACGAGATACGGCAGCGACAGAACGTGGTGGTCCACGTAGTCGAGTTCGTAGTCACGCCGAAGGTCGTAGATCCCGGCCCCGGCGGTTCCGTCGTGGGAGATGTAGAAGCGCGGGGTTTCGATGTTCGGAGGGGCGACGCGGCTCAGTCCCCAGCTGCCGCGTCCCCTGAGATTTCCGTGGACGTCCTCGAGCACGTCGGTTCGGAAGAGCGCCGACCAGTGACTGAAGTATGGCTCCAATTTGTAGCGCGAGCGCTGGATCGAGTACTGCTTGCTCTGGGCAGGGGTGAACGAGATCCGGTCCACGGCGCTCGAGGCGACCAGGAGCGCTCCGGTCGAGACCAGACTCACGATGCGCGCCGTGCGGGTCGTGGCAAAGACTGCGGCGGCCGCCGCGAAGACGGCAGCGGAGACGATCGCGGCGCCCGGCGGTGTGAGAAGGTTCATGAGGAACACGGTGCAGATGCACCCCAGACCCGCGCCGATCAGGTCCCAGAAGTAGAGTCGGTCCACCCGAGCCGCTCCTTCACGGAGGGCAAGGCTCACCAGCAGACCGGAGAAGAAGAAGGGGACGGCTGCGCCGATCTGATAGACGACGAGCAGGGCCGCCTGCGCCGGCCTCTCGAGAATCGACATCGGATGCAGCGGCGCAAACGACACGAAGCCGAGCATGCCGACCGTCGTGATGGCCGAGAGCCACGAGCAATGCACGAGGGTCGTCCGAAGACCGCGCGCTCCGAGCGCGGGCCGCAGTGCGAGGAATGTGCCCGCCGCGCCGAAGCCGAGCAGCGCGGTCGAGATCACCACGTAGGCGAAGTGGTGCCAGATCGTGAACGACAGGATGCGGATGAGCGAGAGCTCGAAGACCAGCGTCGCGAATGCCACGAGAAAGACACCGGCGAACAGAACGCCGTACTGCGGCCGCGAGGACGGCAAGGCGCTCGCTGTGACCACCCCGGGCCTCCTGTGCGCGACGGGGGAGGCTGGCGCTCCTGGCCGACGGTCCTCGGCGAGTCCCCGAGTCGTTTCGCGATCCTTGACTAGCCTGCCACCCGACGCCCTGTCAACCTGGGGATGGGAAGGGTACTACTCGAGATAGCCGAGCTCTCGCAGCTGCTCGATCAGGGCCGCGTCGGCGCCCGAAGAGCCGCTGGTGATGCGTTCGATCGGCTCACCGTCGTAGGTGGGAATCGCCGCCACCTCGGTGGCCTCGAGGAACGGTGCGACCCGGCCATCCATGTCCTGCGCCACCGGGAGCCCCAGCCACGCGAGGATCGTGGGTGTCACGTCGTAGATGCCGACGCCGGCGCGAAGTCGCCCACGCGCAATGCCAGGACCGCGGGCGAAGATCACTCCGTCGAGCGCCTTCTTGGTATCGTGCACCCCGCTCAGATATCGGAGGCCGTGTCCCCCCTCGAAGCCGTGGTCCGATACGACCATCACCAGGTCGTCCTCCCCGTAGCGCGCGGCCAGCGCGCCGATCAGGGCGTCGGTGTATTCGTAGTAACGGCGTAGCGCCGCCGCCGCTGCGTCTCGCTCGGCCTCCGAAGCGCGCAGTTGTTTCGGGTAGATCTCGGGCGGCTCGAGACCGACCCAGAGGAAGTGGGAGATGCGATCGATCCCCGTCAGCAGCAGCATGAGCACGTCCGGCTCGACCTCGCGTTCGATTTCCAGGGCAAAGCGGGTCAGCGTGCCGTCCTCCCGATAGCGGCGGGTGAGCGCCTCCGGCTTCAGCCAGGCCGGCAGGTTCTCGGCGCCGGCGAAGGGGTCCTCGAAGTCGACGGGCGGAACCTCGTTCTCGAGCAGACTCGCGAGACGCGGCTGCCACTCCGCCGGAAACACGACGGTTCCCGTGGGCGGCGGCGCCGCGCCGCTGAGCATCTGGCGCCCCTCGATTTCGCGGGAGAGCAGGTGGTCCGAGACGATGACGCCATGCACCCGATCCGGGGGAAAGGTGTTCCACCAGTTCACGACCGCCACCGTGAAACCCGCGTTCGAGGCGATGTTCCAGAGCGTGTGCACGCGGCGGTCGGTGCTCAGGAGCAGCTCGTGGCTCCCGTCCTCCCGCTCCCGCGCGAAGTTCACGATGCCGTGCTTCTGGGCGGTCTTGCCGGTCGCGATCGAGTTCCAGATCCGGGGCGAGAGCAGGGGCTGGACCGAGCGCAGCGGGCCGAAGACGCCCTCGCGGGCGATCCTCGCCAGGTTCGGCAGCCGCCCCTCCTGCATCAGAGGCTCGGCCACGCGCAACGTGGCGCCGTCGATGCCGATCAGGAGCACGCGCCCCCGCGACGGCTCGCCCAGGCCGCAGCCGAAGCCCGCAAGAGCGGCGCCGGCGAAGATCGCGAGAACGATGCCGGCGCGGCGTCGCTGTGTGTCGTTCCCGAGCCGCCGCGCGATGACCCTCACCGCGTGCAATCTAGTGGTTTTCCCGAGGCTCCGCGAATCGTCGGCGCGCCCGCTGGATCGGAATCGCGACGGCGTGGTAGAGTCCGTCCACGGCGAGTTTCGAGTAGCGGTTCCTTTCCAAATTCCATGCGCACCCTCGTCATCCTCCCCACGTACAACGAAGCGGAAAACGTCCTGCCGCTGGCGCGAGCGGTCATGGAGCAGCAGGATGGCCTGGAGGTCCTGGTCGTGGACGACGCCAGTCCGGGCGGGACCGGAGATCTCGTCGCGGACGCGATGGCGACGGCGCCTCGCTTGCACCTGATTCGTCGCGAGGCGAAGCTCGGGCTGGGCAGCGCCTACGTCGCGGGCTTCCGCTACGGCCTGGAGCTCGGATACGATCTCGTCGTGACGATGGACGCCGACTTCAGCCATCCCCCACGCTACCTGCCCCCGTTGCTGGACGCCGCGGCGGGGGTCGACCTGGTCATCGGCTCGCGTTACGTCCACGGCGGGGGAATCGTGAACTGGCCGGTCCACCGGAGGGCGTTGTCCGCCTTCGCGAACCTCTACGTCCGGGTGCTGCTTCGGCTTCCGGCCCGGGACTGCACCTCCGGGTTCCGCTGCTACCGCCGTG
>JAOTUO010000328.1 GCA_029863845.1 Myxococcales bacterium | reverse complement strand
TCTCGCCCTCGGCCCGGTGCCCCGCCGGCGCACGGCGCTGCGCGCCTTGACAAGCGCCGGCGTCGGGCGATAGCGTCGATCGGACGGTTAACTATCCGTCGAACCAAAGGAAACCGAGAGGTCGCACCGGGTGCACGGCCCGGAACGGGAGGCTTCATGGGAGACGAGACCGCGCCCCAACGAAGCCTGACGATGCCCGAGGCCGCGGAGCTTCGGGGCAAGACCGAGGCGATCTCGACGCTCCTCCGGACCCAGCTCGAAACCCATCTCGAGACGCTACGCCCGCTGTTTGCGCCGCGCCGGCTCCTCGGCAAGCACCTCGGGGGCAGCGCCGGCCGCGACGAGGTGCCCGGTGCCGACAAGACCCTGGCGGAACTGAAGCAGCGCTACAAGGAGGCCGTCGGGCCCCCGTTCGTGCTGCGCCCGGAGCTCACGCCGGCAATCGTCTCCCGGATCGAGAGCCGGATCGAGCTCTACCCCTGGGAATACGACTACGAGGCGCGTTCGGCGACAGAGACCCGGACCCTCGCCATGACGTGCCCCGTGCGCTGGGTCATGAGCTACGACTCGGACTACAGCCTGTCCCAGGTCCGCCGCGTCCTGGCCGGTGAGGAAGAGAAGCGGCCGGACGACCTCGCGCAGTTCGTGGCCAACGCGCTGGTCCTGCGGGCCATGCTGGATAAGTTTCCGGCCCTCAGCGCCCTCCTGAGCGACTTGCGCTTCGAGGTCGGAATCGAGACCGAGCACGGCCTGGGCAGGCTGCCCCTGGTCACCGTCAGCTCGAACCTCACGTCCTTCCGCCCGCCCGACGAGCTCATCCTCACCGCCACTGGCTTCTCCGGCGTGGCGGCCTTCATCGAGCTGGTCGATCGGGACGCCGTCCGGGGCCTGCGCGACCCGCTCCGGGAGCGACTGGGGCAGGTCCTGGGCTGACGCCCCTCGAGCCGGGTGGCCCGGCCCGGCGTCGCCACGTCGCCACCCCCCGTCGAAAGCCGGGGCCTCGCGAGAATTTGATTGACACGAGGGGCGACACCACTGTAATTCCGTAGGCGTCCCCGAGGGCGCCTGCGCGTAAAGCGGCTCGGTCGAGGGCTGGAGTATTTCGAGATTGCGTGACGTGGCCGCGAGTCGCGCGCGCCGGAGGTTCCATGGCAGCGTACATCAAGTTCGACGGCGTCGATGGGGAAGCCCAGGACAAGGATCACAAGGGGTGGAGCGACCTCGCCTCCTTCGGCCAGGGGATCCACAAGCCCGGCGTCGCCGGCACCGGCGCGACGCGACGGCGCGGAGACGTGGTCCTGGATGACATCACTTGCAGCAAGGAGCTGGACAAGGCATCGGTCAAGCTCGCCGAGTCGGTCTGCAAGGGCAAGGTCTTCCCGAAGGTCGAGATCCACCTGACGGCGTCCTACACCGATTCGGGACGCGTGACCTACTACGCGTACGAGCTCAAGAACGTGCAGATCGCGAGCTACAACGTGGGCGGCTCGGGCCAGTCCGAGGACGTTCCGATGGAAGACTTCGCGCTCAACTTCGAAGAGATCAAGGTCACCTACACGGAAGCCGACTCGAAGGGCAAGTCCAAGGGCAACGTCGAGTACAGCTGGAAGGTCGAGGAAGCCGAGGCCTGATCCTTTCCCCGACCACGCCACCGCCAGTCGGTCGCAATCCATCGCCTCGGGGGCCGGCGCGTCACGCGCCGGCCCTTTTTTCGTTCGCCGCCCTTCAGCCGTTTCCCGGACTTCCGATAAGCCCGAACGGCGCGAAGGCAACACCGCCGTGCGCCGGGGAGGGCCTCCATGCCCCATTCGCAGGTGCTCCCCCCCCACGTGAGCGAGCGCATCAAGCTCCTTCAGGCCCGCAGCAGGTACCTCCCGCGAAGCCGAAGCACAGTAAAGCCCGGGTCGCAGCGCGACGACTGCTGGCGACGCACCTGGAGCTTTCCGACCCGCGAGGCGGCGGAACGCTGGAACGCAGAGTGGGAAGAGGCCCTCGAGCGGCCGGGATGCTGCCACCACGCGCTCCTGCGGATCGACGGGATCCCGATCCGCGATCACCGGCTCGACGCCCTGGCCCGGGTCGCCGGCACCATCCTTTCGGAGGAGGTCTACGCGGGCGCGCCCTACCCCCTGATGCGGGCGTGCTGGAGCTACCGGCTCGACGTCCGCCACACGCTGTACCGCGCCCGCCGCGAACACGCCGTCCCCAGCATCATCGTGAGCGCACACGGTGAGGTCCACAACGCCGACGGCGAGCTGCACTGGTCTTCCGACGCCACGCGCCAGTACCCGACCTCCGTGATTCCCACCTCGGTCGCCGAGTGCTGGAGCGGGGGCCGCTGGCACCCCACGTCCGAAACCTACGCCTGACCGGCGCCGTTCGAGGCTATAATCCAAGCCGTCGGGCGCTCCGAGCGAGCGCCCATCGCGACGGAGAGCGCCCCGTGTCACCGCTCGGTCGGCCGCCGGTGCTCCTCGACATCGTCGAGGAGCACTTCGAGGAGCTGGACTTCCTCTGGGAGCTGCGCGAGGGCGTGCTCTTCGCGCCCGACTGGAACCTCGAGGAGCTGGCCGAGCTCGAGGAACGGGCGGAGGCCCACCTCGACGGACTGCGCCTCGCCGAGGCGCACGCCGTCGACATCGCGCGCCCGGCCCTCACCGGCGAGGAGATCTTCGCGGCCACCGCCGCGACCTTCGTCTTCATGGAGACCGGCGTCCCGGAGCTCGCGGCGGAGGTGATCGAGGCGTTCGAGGCCGCGGCCGACGGGGCCCGCGACGGGATTCGCATCGGCTTCCGGCATTCGCGAATCGACGCCATCGCCGAGCGCCTCGCCGCACTCGCCAGACAGGGCGAGCCACCCGTCGCTGCGGCAGCGGCGGATGTGCTCGCATTCCATCGGAATGCAGTGCCCGAAATCCGCCGGCTGCTCGAAGGCGAAGACCTCGGATCCCAGGTCCTCGCCTACGGCACCCTCGGTCGCCTGGGACTGCTGCGGGAGCCAGACCTCGCCGCCGCGCTCGAGAGCGAGTCTGAGGAGCTGCGCCGCGCCGCACTGGAGGCCGCAGCGCGCTCGGGCCTTCCCGGTCTAGGCACCGCCTGCCGCCGCGCGGCCTCCCGGAGAACGACCCCCGATGCCCAGGCTCTGGCCTTCCTCGGCGTCTTGGGTGATCCCGCCGACGCCTCCGTGCTCCAGGCCGCGCTCGCGCAGCCGGGCCTGGCGGACGCGGCACTTCGCGGCTTGGGCGCCCTCGGCCGCGTCGAGGCGATTCCCTCGCTCATCGCCTTGATGGAGAACCCCGACCTCGCCCTCGCCGCCGGCGCCGCGTTCCAGCGTATCACCGGCGCCGAGGACATCGAAGCGGAAAAGCCGGCCCCGCCCCCGGCGGACGAGGGCACGGAAGAGGAGGAGTTCGCCGACGACACGCCCCCCCCCGATCCTGCCCGTGCACAGGCCTACTGGAGCGAGCATCAGGCGGCCTTCGATCCCAGCGGGCGCTGGCAAGCGGGCCAGGAAGTGAGCGCCGATCCGCTGGGCGCGGCCTTCAACGCGCTGACGCTGGAGGCGCGGCGCGACTCGTACCTGGGCGCCCGGGCCCGGAGTAGCTCGACCGTACCCGATCTGGAGCTGGAGCTCCGCGCGCTGCTTCAGCTGGGCGAAAGCGGAAAGGTTTCTACCTGACTGCCGAACTCACAGAATCGACCGGGTTGCCGCGTACTGGAGCGCGCGCTTGCTCTGCTCCACGGATCGAGACCGCCCGGGCTATACTACGCTCCGAGTTGCGGGCGGGCCGGCGTGACGACGCGCAATCTCGGCTGTGATTTCGATCCTCGGGTCGGGAGCGGAAGAGGTGCGAGCCGCTGATGCTCGAAGTCCGGAATCGAACACCCTACCAGGCCGCCATCGTCCCAGGCCTCGATCGCCGCGGGCGCGACTTCGCCACCATCGCGATCAAGGGCACCTTTGATCTGCCCGGATCTGCCGCGACCCCTCTCTTCCTACCCATGGCCGAGAAGCAGGTCCCCCTGGTGTGGGCCGATGAGTTCTACGGCGAGCCCGACAGCTCGAGCATCAAGTACGAATCCGAGGTCGGCCCCGCCAAGATCGGCACGGATGTCGTACTCGTGGGTCACGCGTACGCGCCCGGGGGCCGCGCGACTCAGGAAGTCGACGTCACGCTGGACGCCGGGCCCCTCTCCCAGACCGTCCGTGTCTTCGGCGACCGACGCTGGAGCCGCATGCTCGGGGTGGCGATGAAGTCGCAGCCCGAGCCCTTCGAACGCATGCCCCTGGTCTACGAGCGGGCCTTCGGCGGCGCCGACTTCTCGCATCGCAAGGCCTCGAAGCACCGCTGCGAAGAGCGAAACCCCGTTGGAACGGGCTTCACCAGCGCTGGCCGCGGGGATCACTTCGACG
>JAOTUO010000327.1 GCA_029863845.1 Myxococcales bacterium | reverse complement strand
GGCCGGACCTCCTCGGGATAGAGCTGGAAGTACATCTTGTTGGACGCCTTGGACAGCCCGTTGGGGTCGTTCAGCACGATCAGTCCGCGCCGCATGGCGACGCGTCCGAAGATGATCCCCGAGGCCTGGGCCCAGGCGCGATGCGCCAGATCCGACGACGGATCGTTTCGCAGCAGCAGGACGTCGAGCTCGTCGACGCTGATGCGCTCGAGCCGGGCTCGCCGACCCTTGAGGTCCGCCATGTAGGTATCGGACGACTTGTACTGGGATTTCGGGGCCATCGTGGCCCGTGCCCGGACGGCCTCGTCTGCGTCGTAGGCGAAGTCTCCCGCTCCGATCACCCAGGCTTCGTGGCCCCGATTGATCGCGGCCATGGCCAGTCGCGTGGTGGTGTAGCCGGTCTGCTCGGTGATCACATCGTTGACGACGAACCCGATCTTCATGAGCGCCTCCTCCTTACGAGATCCAGAACCGAGACACCGCTTCGAACAGCGGCCAGTCGCTCCAGGGCTTGCGGATCGTCCAGATAGCGCGGGCGCAGCGGCGTCGGCTGGAGGACCTTGCGCCACTGAAGCTCCTCGATGATGGCCACGTGGTCCGGCCCCAGCTTGCCCACCAGCAGCGGCTCCAGGGCGCCTCCCTCCCGCAGATACGCGAGCACGCCGACGAGCCCCCGGAGGTACGCCGCGTCCTTGGTCAAGCCGCCTCCCCGGAAGACGCGCATGGTGATGGTGAAGGCCGTCCGCTGCGCAAAGTCGTGGGCGCGGTCGAGCTCGTGAAAGACCTCCGCGAAGTCCGCCCCCTCCACCATGCGACGCACGGCGAGGACGCGAGCCGCCAGCAGCCGGAGCCGCGGCCGACTGAACCCTCCGACCAGGTGTTCGGAGAGCACCGCAATGCCCTCCTGAAGTTCATCGTAGCCCGGAAGTCCCACGCTGAGCTGGCGGAGGGGCTGCGTCCTGCCGTTGACGTAGGTCACGACGTGGGTCCCGATCTCGTGGGCGATGAGCGCTTCCACCCGCGACCGGGGGATCCGGGTCCCGGCTCCGATCAAGAGGTTGCCGCGCGATACCATCAGGCCGACGAAGTCCTGACGCACCTCGACCTCGCCGCGGACCCCCGGGTGGAGACGGCGGTAGTACTCGAGCTCCTCGCGGGCCCGCGCCGCGAAGGCCTCGGCGTCGGCGGCGCCGCGCGGCGACTCGTCCCGGCTGCGCGAGGGAACCCGCTCGAGGATCTCGTCAGCCAGCGCGAGCAGGGACTCGCTCACGCCCCCGTAGAGCTGGAGGCTGCCGTAGAGAAAGCGCGGGGTGCCGCGGTCCCCCAGCATCGTCAGCTTCCGGTCCAGCTCGGCCTGCTGATCCCGGAACAGCTGGGCCAGGGTGGGATCCTCGATCCGCTCGACCGGGATCTGGAAGAGCTTCCGCTTGGCGAGCGGGGGGTCCACCTTCAGCGGGCGGGACGCGAATTCCGGAGCCTTCTGGAAGCCTGTCCTCCGGAACCGGGTCCAGGCCGCGTCGGCGTTGGTGGGCGTCACCTGCAACAGGAAGTCGAACGTATTGCTGACCTCGGCCAGCTTTCGATCCACCTCCCAGACGGCCTTGACCACGCTGTGGCGTCCGAGGGCGTGGTAGTGCGGGGGGCGCTGGGAAGTTCGCTTCCGGGTGAACTCGTAGACGGCCCGCTTGAGGGCGCGCGAGAGTCCCTTGTGGAGGGCGCGGCGAACCAGGGGGAAGCTCTCCCCCGTCGCGGCGTCTCGAAACACCGGCTCGACCTCGATCCCGAGCAGCTCCCAGCCCTGCTCCCCGGCTCGCTCGGTGGAGACCAGCGGCAGCAGCCCGGGCGGCCTGACGACGTCCTGGGCGACGACCTCCACCCCCGCGAACTCGCCCTTGATCTTCACTTCTCCCAGGGCCTGGCCCAGGACCTCGACGGTCGAGGCGATCGGGCTGCGCTTGGGGCGGACGATGCGGAAGCCCGGCCGTCGCGGGACGTCCTCCGCCGGGCCTTCCGCCCTCGGAGCGGACCAGAGCTCGATGATCAGGAAGGCGCCGAAGCTCTTCGCCAGGGTGTCGGCGATGCCCTCGACGAGCGCGCGCAAGCCGTCTTGGGAGCGTCGCTCGCCGGAAGCGATCAGGTAGGACGCTTCCCCCACCGCCAGCCGGTCGGTCCCCGGGTCGTCCCGATTCGCCGGACGCCGATGGACTACCAGAAAAGGTAGGGAGCGATCGACGTGAACCCGGCCCCAGGGCGAGATGCGGCGCCGCAGGGGCTTGCCCTCCCGGAGGCGCCGGCAGGCGCTGGCCACGAAGGCCTCCGAGATCCGATCGACCGACTCTCGACTCATCGGGGTCGTCTCCGCCACGTCGACCGCCCGCGACCGTCCCAGGTTCATCGCCGGTCGCGAGGGCCGAGTGTGGCCAGGGATTCGAGCAGGCCCGGCAGGGTGGCCTCCAGCGCCCGCGGGACGGCTTCGAACTCCTCCGCGGCGACTTTACCGGTCCATTCGTCCATGAAGAACTTCTTGACCTCGACCGCCAGGCAGCACGCCGACTCCGGGAAGTTCTCGTGAATCCAGCGTGGGAAGCGGCCGCCCCGGAACCTCACGTTCTCGCGCACGTCGAGGTGCCGACCGAGAAATCCGAAAGCGCTGAGATCGCCGATGAAGCGGTCGATGAGCGGCGCCCAGCGCTCGCGATCCAGGGTGCCCGTCCCGACGTTGACCTCGGGGTTCGCGGCGGGGTCAGCGGGAGGCGAGTCCGGGCCCTGGCGCCGGTGGTTGTAGGAGTGCAGGTCCAGGACGACGAAGTGCCCGAAGCGGCGCTGCATCTCGGAGAAGACGCGATGGGCCTCGGCGTAGAAGCTGTCGTACTCGCCGAGCGAACGCTCCGCGAGGTCGGCGGTCGGCTCCCGCTTCCAGACCCGGAGGCCCCAGGCGTCTTCGGGGGACCGATAAACGGCCGCTTCGCGGGGGCGATTGAGGTCCACCTCGAAGCGGGATCGCCGGGCGACCAGCCGGGTCGTGACCACGGTCGTCCAGACGCCGGTGTACGGGTCCTCCTCGCGGAGGCGTTCGGCGTCGCTCAGTGCCATGCACTCCGCGACCTCGTCGCGCAGGCCGTGGCCGTGGTGGATGGCAGTCGCCGCCAGCGGCTCCTGGCCCTCGGCGATCTCCACGAGTTCCTCTCGCACCCGACGCCGCCTCCTGCCCACGGGGGGGGGTAGGCTCCAGGGCGGTGCCGTGGCAACCTGCCCGAGCCCGCGGTCCACCCGCGAGCGCGCAAGGGCGCACCCGATGGGACCGTATTGATCATTACTAAGTCGTATCTTATCTTATGACGGTTTCGTCATGCAAGGGAACACCCGGCCCCAAGCGATCTTTCCCCGTCGTTTGCGCGCTGCGCGCGAGCTGCGCGAGCTCAGCCAGCTGGAGCTCGCCGCACGGGCCCGCCTTCAGCAAGCTGCCGTGTCCCACTACGAAAGCGGTACGCGGCGGCCGTCCCTCCGGAATCTCCGGAGACTCTCCGAGGCGTTGGAGGTGACGACCGACTACCTGGTGGGCCGATCCGAGAGCCCGGAG
Source organism: Myxococcales bacterium (assembly GCA_029863845.1). Classification (GTDB taxonomy): domain Bacteria; phylum Myxococcota_A; class UBA9160; order UBA9160; family SMWR01; genus JACZXC01. Next base: position 863 of record JAOTUO010000327.1, on the reverse strand, counting down.
CCGCTGCCCTCGTCCGACGAGCCCCTGTTTCAGGACTTCGGGCGCTTGACGATCGCCGACCGGGAGCTGGCCCGGCAGCTGGTCGCGCAGCTGGCGCGTCGATCCGACCCGGGACCGCGATGAGCCGGTCGGAGGTAGGGTACCGCCCAGGGGGCAGGCACCGGGCATGACCGAGACCCTGCTGTCGATCCGCGTCGCCGAGCTGGTCGACCTGGCCGTGGTTTGGATCATGGTCTGGGCGGTGATCGCCTGGCTGCGGACCGCTCCGGCGCGCCTCGCGCTGGCGGGCCTCGGAATCCTGGTGGCCGTGTACCTCGTCGCGAGCCAGCTGGGTCTCGTGTTGACGACATGGATCCTCCAGAGCTTCGCCGCCGTCGCCGTGTTGGTCGCCGTCGTGGTCTTCCAGGAGGACCTGCGCCGCCTCTTCGAGCAGATCGCGGCCTTCGGCTTGCGGCGCCGGCTTCCGCAGACGGGGCCCGATACCGTCGATACGCTCGCCCGCACCATCGCGAACCTGGCCGAGCACCGGCGCGGTGCGTTGCTCGTGATTCCGGGGCGAGAGCCGGTGGACCGCCACGTGGAAGGGGGCCTGGCTCTGGATGCGCGCATCACCGAGCCGCTGTTGCTGTCCCTCTTCGATCCCCACTCTGCGGGGCACGACGGCGCTGTGATCGTCGTCGGCGACCGCTTGACGCGCTTCGCCGTGCATCTGCCGCTCTCGACCGACCACGCCCAGCTCGGCCAGCGCGGCACACGGCACGCGGCCGCCCTGGGTCTGGCCGAGCGGACGGACGCCCTGTGCCTCGCGGTCTCGGAGGAGCGCGGGACGGTCTCGGTGGCGTCCGACGGGCACCTCCGGGCCC
>JAOTUO010000326.1 GCA_029863845.1 Myxococcales bacterium | reverse complement strand
GGTCCCCGTCCGGCACACGTCCGGCCCGGGACACGGCAATCGAGTCCCCTCCGGAACGCATGGATCCGGGGCACTGTTTCGGAGGGTCCGGCGCTCCTCTTGAGATCCCGGTCCGGCACCGGCGACGGCTATCCCGCTGAATCCAAGACGCTTCTCGGAGGGAGGGGCCGGATCGGCCCTCGCCGGGAGGCCCGCCAGCGCCGCCTCGCCGGGGGGGTGGTAGCCTCCCTGCCGATCCCCGGGGTCAGGGCGGACGCTCTGCGGCTCCGCGTGTCCCCGTGAAGAAGGATCGAGCCGCCCAGGAGATCGGCCGCCTGCATGAGCTCCGGAAGCCGCTCGCGCCCGCTCCGCTGCGCTCTCCCGGGCCGCCGGGCCTGGGCGACGGCGTGCACCCTGGCGGTGGCCATCGCGTGCGGGGCCGAGGATCGCCCGGTCGGTCGCGTCCTCCTGGTCGGAATCGATGGGGCCTCGGCGCGGGTGATCGACCCGCTGCGGAGCGCCGGCCGACTCCCCCACCTCGACCGCATCGCGAGCGCCGGCGTCTACGGGCCGCTCCGCTCGTTCCCGCGGCTGCGCTCGCCGCGGATCTGGACGACGGTCGCCACGGGGAAGACGCCGGAGAAGCACGGCATCGAGGGCTGGGTGAAGCCGCTCGCGCCCGGTGTGATCGAGCTCTACTACAGCCGCGATCGGCGGGGGCACGCGCTCTGGAACATCGCCTCGGAGGCCGGCCTTCGCGTCGCCGTCGTGAACTGGCTCGTGACCTATCCGCCGGAGGTCGTCAACGGAGTCCTCGTCTCCGATCACACCTTCCCCTCGGAGATCGACGGGAAGCTCTTCATCGCGAACGACGTCGCCAAGCACTTTGGTGTCGCACTCGAGCCCGTCCCGCGCGGCGCCGACCGGGGTCCGGTGGTCTCCCCGATCGAGTGGACCGCGAAGGTGCTCGCGGAGACGCACCGGACGGCGCAGCTCACCCCCTTCGCCGACCCCTTCGCCGCCAACCCGGCGCTGCCGTACCCGATCTTCTACGAGCGGCTCTCGAACTTCTACCGCCGCGACCAGGCGCTCGTCTCCATCGCCTTGCAGATCCAGGAGGAGATCCGACCCGATCTGATGATGGTCCTGCTCCAGGGCATCGACCGGGTCTCCCACTTCTACTGGGCGGGTATCGAGGCGCCCGCGGGCGACGCCGAGTCCCCCTTCGACCCGCCACAGCGCGACGCGGCGCGCGGCGCTCTCGAAACCTACTACGCGTACACCGACGCACTGGTCGGTCGCCTGATGAGCGCCCTCGGTCCCGACGACCTCGTGATCGTCCTCTCCGACCACGGCTTCGAGACCGACGTCGACGGCTGGGTCACGGGCAACCACAAGAGCCCGCGCGCCGAGATGGGCGTGATCTTCGCGCGCGGTCGCGGCATCGAGCCGCAGGCGGAGGCGGGGGCGATCACGATCAACGACATCACGCCGACGGTCCTCGCCTGGCTGGGCCTCCCCACCGCCCGCGACATGGACGGGCGGCCGGCGGCCTTCCTCCGCGCGAGCTCGCGCAAGCCGATCGCGAGCTACGACACCGGACCGATTCGCCGCCTGAGCGAAGCGGACTCCGGGGCGGACGACGCCATCCTCGAAGAGCTCCGGACGCTCGGCTACGTGGAGTAATCGGCGCGCCGGGCCGCCCGCGCGGCGACGGCTCGGCGAAGCACGGGTAGCGGTGGTTGGACTCGAACCAACGACCTACGGCTCATGAAGCCGCGCCGGCTGGTTCGCCTGAGTTCGGCTGAGTCTCTAAGCGATTGAATGCGTTCAGGTACTCGATGAGTCGTGATCGGCGCAGATTCGCTCAGCTCGGGTGAATCCGGCGGAATTGGCACACACTTGGCACACAGCGGTGGTCGGCTCCCTCCCGCGCGGCCCGCAGGCGGTACCTCCACCGGGGAACGTCACCCGCCCTCGAATCTGTCTCCCCGAGCGGCCGCTGGCTGCGACCGGCTACATCACCGCCCCTCTTCCCCTCTCCAGGCCAAGCGGATCGGGGGGGGACCGATCAAGGTCGCCACGATCACCGCCCTGAGGGCCGTGCGCGCTGCTACCACCCGGGAGCGCAGCGGCGGCGCGCCCGCGTCGCGAGCGCCACCACGCCGAGGCCGAGCAGCATCATGGTCGAAGGCTCGGGCACGGCGACGACGCTCGCCTGCAGCAGGTACTCGCCGTCCTCGCTGTGCGAGCCGTCGAAGTTCACATCGTCGCCGAAGCCGCTGACGGCCACCCAGTAGCCGTCGGCGCTCGTCACGAGATAGCGCACCAGACTGCCGAGGCCGTCGAAGTTGTTCTCCTCGTTGAACGAGTCATCGCTGAAGGCGACCAGGGCGCCCGACGAGTCGAACACGCCCAGGATGGTGTCCGGATCCTCGAAGATCGCGTCCTCGAGGGGCGTGGTCACCGCGGTCACCACGTCGCCCACGCTCAGCGAGCCAAGCGAGATCCAGTCCACGTCACCCGGCTCGAGCTCGAGGACGCCGGCGTCGTGACGCAGCAGACCCTCGTTGAAAGACAAGCCAGTCGGCGTGCCGAGCCGCGTGTCATTCGCGGGATCGACATCGTCGATCAGGGCACGTGCGGGCGCCGCCAGCAAGGCCAGGAAGCAAACCAAGATCAGCGGGCGCATGACACTCCCCTGCTTCGGCCTCTGCCGCGCGGTGGACGCTCACCGGACCGCGGGGATAACCGCTGGTGAATCAGTGGTGCGGTGGTCGCTGTTGTGTCGTCGCAACGGGCGGATTTCGGTACGCCGCGGAGGTTTCCCCAGCGGGGGCACGCGCGGCGCTGGTGGAGTGCTCACCGGGCCTGCCCGAAAGGCGAAGCGGGCGCCCCGAAGGACGCCCGCTCGTGTTCCTGGAGCCAGATGACCTGATCCCCGATTCGGACCCCCAATCTGCCACACCCTAGGCGCACCGGCGGGAGCCTGCGCCCATCTCCACGCCGCAAGCGACCTCGACATCCGTCGTGGCCTTGGGCAGTTACGTGGTAGCGGTGGTTGGACTCGAACCAACGACCTACGGCTTATGAACGCCTCGGTCGCGACCTCGGACGCCACGGGCCTCCCCGACTTCGCTCGGGATTCCGCGGCCGTGCGATCGGGCCGGATGACACTCGGTAGCGGCGGATGGCCGCGAACTACGACGAAGACGGAAAAGGTGACTTCACGTCTGCCCCACCTCGACGTTGCTCCGAACCCGACTCCCGACCGCGATTGGCTTTACCTCGCTTGTTCCGGACGGACGGCGAGCATCGATCTCTGTCGAGAGCGCGACCGTTGCATTCGGGACGTACCTGCGGCGGTGGATGCGATGGACGGAAGCGAGGCTCGCCGCGCGTTGCGGAGAGCCCCTGGATTCGTGGTCGGGTGTCAGCCCAGACTCGTCGCAAGCAGCAGACCGAGTGTATGACCGCGATCATACCAGTTGCTGCCTCAATCAATTTAACCCTAGTTCTGGACATCTGCTGCAAGGCCCGAACCCCGCACCACCTCTGGCATGAGTCGTGCGAGGGAAGACGTCCGGTGCGACGGGTGTCCCGCTGCGAGCTGTGCGGACGGCTGCCGAGCAAACAGGCTCAAGGAGATCGAAGATGCGAGGCGTGGTGGGCCCCCCCAGGGGATATAAGGTGGTGATTCGTAATCTGCGCGCGTGCTGGGGGCCCGGTGGCTGGCTTCCGGGTGTGGCAGCTCTACTCATGTTGGGGGTTTTCGCCGTTCCCACGGCGCTCGCCTACCCGACCTACACGTCATGCGAGCCGTGCCACGGCGGCTTCCGCAGCTCCCCGTACATTTCCCCCATCGACGGCGCCAACTGGGGCGACGATCTCCACGACGTGCATCGCCAAACCATGCTCGGCTCGGATTGCAACACCTGCCACCTAGGCGGCTTCAGCCCCGTGTCGTTGGGCGCATCCGCGGGAGGTACCGGCCTCGAGCCGATCGGCTGCGTGGGCTGTCACGGCCGCAACGAGGATATGGGCGGCGACGGCGCCTCGCCGGGTCGCGGCGCCGGTCTGCGACAGCACCACTGGATCGCGGGGATCTCCACCTGCGTCGGCTGTCACTCCGACTCCAACCCGGCGAACTGGACCCCCGTTGGAGAGGATGTCCTGCCGCCCTACTACTTCACGCCCGATCCCAGCCATCCCAACAAGCCCACCGACCCGTGCAGTCCGGCAGGAGAAGAAGACTACGCGGGGGACCTGGACGGCCTCGACAATGACGGTGACGACCTGTGGGACACCGCCGACCCCGACTGCGCGCCGGCGGCGGAATGCGGCAACGGCGTGATAGAGGCGGGTGAGGATTGCGACGACGGCAACACCCAGGACGGGGATTGCTGCGACGCCCTCTGCACGTTCGAGCCTGGGGGCAGCTCCTGCGAGAACGGGCTCTTCTGCGACGGC
>JAOTUO010000036.1 GCA_029863845.1 Myxococcales bacterium | reverse complement strand
CGTCCTCGACGTCCCGAAGGCGTTCGCGAACACTCCGATACTGCTCCTCGAGACACTCGATCCGGTTGCTGAGCTCCTGCCGGAGCTTGTTCCAATCGTGGGGGGTTCGCGCCGCGGATTCCTGCCGGGCCTCGAGATCCGCCAGGCGCCGGCGCAAGCGCTCGTTCTCCGTCAGGAGATCCTGCGTGAACTCCGCTCCGCGCTTGAACAGGCGCAGGAACTCCTCGCCCCGCGCGAAGACGCTGGAGCGCCCGCCGTTCACGCCGGACCCTCCGCGGAGCCGTCCCGTGGGCAGACGCCGCCCTCGCCGCATCGGATCGCGGTCGCGATCTCCCCCAGCGGGACCACGCGATCGACCGCCCCGCTGCGGATCGCCTGCTGCGGCATCCCGAAGACGACGGCCGTGTCCTCGGATTCGGCGATCACGCGGCCGCCGGCGGCCTTGACGGCGCGAGCGCCGAGGCGACCGTCGTCGCCCATCCCGGTGAGGACCACGGCCAGCACCTCCGAACCCGCGTGCTTCGCCGCGGACTCGAACAGCCGGTCGATCGACGGCGCGTACTTGTCGCGCGGGTGCCGCGGTACGACGCGGGTCGTGACGCGCCCACCTACGCTATCCAGCTCCAGGTGCTTTCCGCCCGGCGCGACCCAGATGGTTCCGGGCGCCAGCACCTCACCGCCCTGCGCTTCACCGGCCCGAAAGCTCGTCAGTCGATCGAGGCGGTCGGCGAAGCCCCGGGTGAAGCCCTCGGGCATGTGCTGGGCGACGAGGAAGGCGCAGGGATGCGCCTCGGGGAAGGCCCCGAAGATCTGCATGATCGCGGCCGGCCCCCCCGTCGAGGAGCCGATTGCGACCAGTTTCGGCGCGGAGGCGCCGCCGCCGGGCGGCCCGCCCACGACGGAGGGCAACGCGCCGAGGCGCATCCGGACCCTCTCGATGCGCAGCTGGCGAATCGCGTGAACCTTGCGAATCAACTCCTGTTCGATCGACGCCATCTGGGTCGCCGGGTGCATGGTCGGCTTCGCGACGAAGTCGATCGCGCCCAGCTCGAGCGCCTTGAACACCTGATCCTCGCCGGAGCGTCCACTGATGACGATCACCGGAGTGGGGCAGCGGCTCATCACGATGCGCAGGAGCGTGAACCCGTCCATGCGGGGCATCTCGAGATCGAGAGTGATGAGATCGGGCCGCAGCTCGAAGGTCTTGCGCAGCGCATCCTCGCCGTCGGATGCGACTCCGACCACATCCACCAGGGGTGACGCCGACAGAATCCGCGTGATCACCTGGCGGCTGAACGCCGAGTCGTCGATCACCAGGACGCGAATCGGCTCGGGCCGACTCATTCGCCCTCCTCCGGCGCTTCCTGGGCGATCGCCGCCGCCGCGGCCCGGTGCCAGGGGTCCCGCGACGCCATTCCCGGCATCGGCTTGCGGTACACGAGATCGTTCTTCAGGTGCCTGAGCTCGAAGGAGCTCGACAGCCCGATGAGCGACTCCGAGCGGCCCAGCACCAGGTACCCTCCCAGATGCAGCTTCTCGCCCAGGGACTCGATCACTCGGCGCTTGCACTCCACGTCGAAATAGATGATCACGTTGCGACAGAGGATCGCGTCCACCGCTCCGAGCAGGGCCAGCTTGGACGGATCCACGAGGTTCATGTGGATGAAGTCGACCTGCTTCTTGACGTCGTCCGAGATCCGCCAGAGCCCGTCCTTCTCGACGAAGTAGCGCTCTCGCAGACGGGGCTCGGTCTCGCGGAAGGACGCCTCCCGATAGGCGCCCTGCCTCGCCTTGCGCAGCATCCTGCGCGAGACGTCCGAGGCGAAGATCCGCAGGTCCACGCGGGGCGCGAGCCCCGCCTCGAGCGCCAGCATCATGACGCTGTAGGGCTCCTCGCCACTCGAACATCCCGCCGACCAGATGGTGACGGGGCCGCCACCCCGGGAACGCCGCTCCAGCAGGCGCTCGGGCACGATCTCCTCGATCAGCGCGGACAGCTGGCTTCGCTCCCGGAAGAAGTACGTCTCGTTGGTGGTGAGCTCGTCGATCAGCCGCGCGAGCTCCCCGTCCCCCGGCGACGAACTGCGCATCAGATAGTGATAGGCGGCGAAGCTGTCGAGCTCCAGCTCGTTTACGCGCCGCGCGACCCGCTTCTCGAGCAGGACACGCGTTTCCGGACCGAAGTGGAGCCCGCAGTGGCGGCGCAGTAGCTCTGCAAACATGCGGAACTCTCGATCCGTCATCCGAAGCTCCGGCTCCGTTCCGAAGCGCACGTCCCTAGCCCTCCAGCCGTTCGAGCGCGCGGAGGATCTCGCCGCGTACGAACGCGTCTTGTTCCGTCTCCAGTCGGCGCAGGATCGCAGGCACCGCCCGGGCGACTCTGCTCTCGGACAAGGTCCGTATGGCTTCCGCGCGAACCGACCAATCGGGGTGCGACACCAGGGGAATCAACGCCTGCACCACGGTCGGATCGGCGTGCGCCGCAAGGCAGCCGACGGCTTCCTGCACCAGCTCCGGCTCGGCCCGATCGAGGACCGCGGCCACGCGGGATGCCTCGGAACCGCCGATCTCTCGCAAGGCGCTCACGGCCGCGAGCGCGACCGTGGCCTCGTCCCGCAGAGCCGCATCGAGAAGCGACAGGGCCACGGAGCGTTCGTCGCCGTCGTCGGATCCGGCCAGGCGTCGCCCGACGGCGCGAACCACGGCGGAGCGCACGATCGGCTCCTCGTCTTCGGCGAAGCGCCTGAGGTCCTCGAGCAGCGCAACGCTCTCGAAGGCCCCGATCGTGCGCGCGGCGGCGGCCCGCACGCTCGCGGATTCGTCGCCCAGCGCCAGTCGCAGCAGCTCCGCGGCCGCTTCCGGATCGAGCCGCGCCGCGCCATCGACGGCGGCTCCCCGCACCCGAGCCACGGGGTCCCGGAGGAGCCGCCCGATCAGCGGAGCATCCTGGGGACGGCCAATGCCCCCGAGCAGCTGAGCGATGGCGAAGCGAACGCTCTCGGGCGCGGCGTCCAGCCGCGCGCTCAGGAGATCGATGGCCCGCGCGGTGGCCTCCGCGTCTTCCCGGGTCAGCGCGATCAGCGCCTCGGTGACCGCGAGCACCTCGTCCGCTCCCTCGAAATCGTCCTCCACCGCGGCGGCCTCCAATCGGCGCGCCAGCAGTGGAATCGCATCGACCCAGCGGCGCTGTCCGAGGGATCGCGCCGCCGCGACGCGCACCTCCGGGTCGGCGTCCTCGAGCGCGTTCCGCAGGCGCTCGGCGCCCGGATCCCCGTCCGTGCGGCCCAGCAGCACGCAGGCATCGCGCCGCGAGCTCGAGTCGAACCCGCGCCACGCCGCGTCGAGCGCCGTCTCCGCCAGCTCTCCCAGGGACTCCAACGTGGCCAGCGCGACCTCGGCGAGCGCTTCGTCCCGCCCTGCGAGCAGGATCGGTATCACCACGGCTTCCGATCGGGCGAGTCCCAGGAACTGGACCAGGATCAGGCGCGCCGGCAGACTCGCCTCCTCCAGCTGCTCGACGGCGCTCGCGACGACGAAGGGAGAGGAGCGAGCGACCTCTCGGATCTTCGCCGCCAGCTGCTCGCTGCGTGGCTCGTCGCTCCTCGCGACCAATCCAATCAGCGATCGCATTGCGGCCTCGCGCGTCGAGCGCGACGGAGACGCGAGCGCCTTGAGCAAGATGTCCGCCGCCTCTTCGTCGTCGGGACACCCGAGCAGCACCAGGGCCGCGGGGCGCAGCACGGGGTCGTCGAGCAGCGGAGCGAGCTCGCTCGCGCGGAGCGGATCTCCCCGGACCCCCAGCGCGTGAAGCGCGGAGAAGCGCACCAGCGGGTCCTCGCTGTCGCATTGCGCCAGCTTGTGCAGCGCCCTAACGACCGCGTCCCCGCCGACGACCCCGAGGCCCTCGGCGGCCGCGGCCCGGACGTTGGGATCGGGATCGTCGAGCAGCCGCAGGAGCGGCTCTTCGATGCGCGGGTCGGCGATCGCCGCGAGCGTGTCCACGACCAACTTGCGCACGTCCGGGTCGTCGCTCGCGGTGGCCCCCAGCAGCTGCGGCAGGACGCGCGGCCCGCAGCGAACCAGCGCTTCGACGGCCGCGTTGCGGCGTCCCGGGTTCTCCCCATCGGAGAGCGCAACGAGCAGCGCCTTCGCGACGCGGGCGGACTCGGTGCTAGCAGCGAGTCGCTCGACGGCGGCCTTGCGAACCCGCCAGCCGAAATCACCCAGGCGCTTGATCAGGAGCGGAATCGCTGCGTCCGTCCCGACGACTTCGATGCGCTCCACGGCGAGCCGGCGAACCTCTTCATCGGAGCTCTTGAGGTCCCGCAGCACGCTCTCGCGATCGCGCTCGTCGAAACGGATGCTCACGATGAGCCCCGCGTTCGCGCCACCCGAAGCAGCTCATCCGCGAGGAAGTCCTTCGATTCACGCACGCGCGCATCGATGCGCTGCTGGAAGTGCGCGCGTCCCTCCTGCAGCTCCGCCCGCAGCGCCTCGACGACGTTACCGCTGCGGACGGCGGCGGCGAACTTCTCCTCGTTGTAGAGGACGACGTCCGATACGATGATCCGCGCCAGGCGTTCGGCCGCAGCGACCTGCTCCGCGAGCGAGTCGTCCCTCGACGGCGCTTCCTGCGCCGGCGCGGGCGCCGGCTCGGGAGGCGCCGCGACCGCCGCCGGCTCGGACTCGGGAGGCCGGCCCTCGGGCGCGACCGCAGCCGGGGGCGGCGGCGGCTCGACCGGCGGGGGAGCGGCGGGCGGGGGCATCGTCTTCTCGCGCGCCCCGGCGAGCAGCCCGAGCTCCTGAAGGATCGGCCGCAGAGCCTCGGGCAGCTCCTGGCGTTCGACGTAGACGTCGGCGCCGTAGAGGTCGCTCGGAGCGCGCCGGTAACGATCGCGATGGTGGATGGCTCCGACCAGCACGACGCGGATGCTGCGCAGGCTCTCGTTGCGCTTCATGAGCTCGCACACCTGGAAGCCGAACATCTTCGGAAGCGCGGCGTCGAGGATCACGATCGCGGGCAGCGTTCGCTGCACCGCGAGAATCGCATCGACGCCGTCGTGGACGACGATTGGACGCAGGCCCCAGGCCACCAGCGTGTTCGCCGTCGCGCTGCCGAGCGCCACGTCGGAGTCTGCGATCACGACTTCGGGAGGAGCCGCCTGCTGCTGCGCGGCGGGGGGCTCGGGCGGCGCGCTCGTCGGCGCCTCGCTGCGCTCGCCGGCGGGTTGCTGCGGGGGCGGACACACGCGGAACACGACCTCGCACCGCGAACAGCGCACGCGCGCTCCCTCCGGTCGCAAGCGGCTCCGCTCGATGCGGTAGCGAGCGCCGCACTTCGGGCAAGACGCGATCATTTTCCGCTCCTGGCGCGTACGGCGACCATCCTAGGTCCGGAACCTCCGGACGTCGCGGCGCAGGCTCTCCGCCTGCCGCAGCAGTGCCTTCGTCGCCTCGCCCATGCGTCGGGCCGAGTCCTCGTTCGACGACGTGCGGGCCCCGACGGTCTCGAGGAACTCGACCGCCGATGCGCACGCGGCCGACTGCTCCTGAAGCGCGGCGTTGATCCGCTCCACGGCGTCGCGAACGCCCTCCATGCTCTCGCGGATCCGGACCGAGCCGCGCGCCTGCTCCTCCGTGGTGCCCCGCACCAGTTGGGTCACCTCGCGCATCGCGACCGAGCCGCGGTAGACGACCTCGTTTCCCCGCTCCTGCTCGACCGCGGCGCTCCGGATGAGGTCCACTCCGATGCGCACCCGCTCCATGAGCTCCACGACGTGATTCGCCGCCTTCGCCTGCTCGCGCACCGCCGTCACCATTCCGACGATTCGCGCGCCGCTTCCGCGCGACGCTCGCGTGATCTCCTCGAGGCTCAGGCCGGCCTCCGCGGAAAGATCGACCCCGCTCGCCACGCTCTGCGTACCCTGCTCCACGGCGCCGATGGCGTTGGAGCTCTCGGACTGCACGGCGCGGATCAGGGCCCCGATCTCCTTGGTGCTCTCGAGCACGCGATCCGCCAGGTCCTTGATCTGGTCCGCGACCACCGAGAACGCGCGTCCGTGCTCCCCCGCCTGGGCGGCGATGATCGCCGCGTTGAGCGCCAGCAGGTTCGTCTCATCCGCGACATCGTCGATCACGTCCACGATGGCGCCGATCTCCTTCGTGCGCGCCCCGAGGCTCCGGATGACCCGCTCCGCGGTCTCGGTCGCCTCGCGGATCGCCTCCATGCCGGCGATCGTCTGCCGCACCTTCTCCTGACCGCTCTCCGCGGTCGCGACCACCTGGCGGAACAGCTGGGCCGTCTCCTCCGCCGACGCATCGACCTCGCGCAGGGAGCTCGCCATCTCGTCCATGCTCGTCGACGTCTCCGCCGACCCTTCGGTCAGCGCCTCGGCGTTCTCCGACACCTGGCGCACGCTGCGAACCATCTGCTCGATCGAGTTCGACACCTCGTCGACCTGGATCGACAGGACGCTCGCCGTCTCGTTCAGCTCCGCGCCCGTCGCGCCCAGCTCCAGAGCCGAGCTGCTCGACTCTTCCACCGACAGATTCAGGGCCTGACTCGAATCCGCGATGCCCTGCACCTGTCTGTTGATCGCCTCCATCGACGAGGTCGCCTGCTCGAGACCCCGCTCCTGATCCGCGGTCACGGCCGCCACCCGCTCGGTCACCGACGCCATGTCGGCCGCCGTCGCCTCGACCCGATCCGCGGCCTCCGCGACCCGGCCCATGGTGACTCGCAGGGACGACGACATCCCCTCGAAGGTGCGCGCCAACTCCCCGAGCTCGTCCTCGGACTCGAACACCCGACCCGGGCGCAGGTCGCCCGCGGCCATCCGCTCAGCCTCCGCGCGCAGGACCTCCGTCGCGCACCCGACCTCGCTGGACAGCAGATACGCCAACCCCCCGGCAATCGACGTCGAGACCAGCAGCAGGACCGCGAAAACGATCCACGAGACGGACGCTTCCGGTCGCAGCTCTCGCGCGGGGCTGCGGGCGACGAGGAGCCGTTCGTCGTCGAGGCGACGCCACGCGAAGACGTACGCCGAATCCGGGGCTGCGCTGTCCCCGCGCACCAGGCCGCGATCCAGTTCGCGGCGCAGGCGTTCGATCACGTGCGGCTCGAGGGCTCTCCGGCTCGAGGCCCCGCCCGAAGCCGCCAGATCGACGATCGAGATTTCGACCGCCGCCACCCCGGCGGACGCTTCGGCGAAAACGACGCCGTCGACCGGGCGCCCGCCGCCGCCCTCGAAGCGACCGGCCACGGCCCCGAGTACGGCGTGCTGCCAGCGAACGGTGACGTCTTCGAAAGTTCGCCTCGCCTTCGCCTGGGAGAACAGCACGGCGAAGACCACGGGGACCACCGCGACGCCGATCGCGCAGAACAGGAGCTTGCGGCCGAGAGGGTTGGGTCGAATCAGAGCGCGCCGATCGGCCGCGTCGGGGATCTCCGCCGCGACCGCGTCGCGCACCGGCGCAGCGACGGCCCGCACCGCAAAGTGGAGGAAGCCCCCTACGACGAAGCCGACGGCGCCTCCCGACAGCACGATGACCGCGGCGTCGAAGGCGCCCCACTGCTCGAAGCGCATCCACATGGCCAGGGAGACCAGGAGCGAGGGCGCGACCCAGCCGCCGTTGGCGATCCGGGCGCTCTTGCGGGGTAGATCCATCGCCGCCGCGAAGGCCGCATGCGTCTCGGCCCGCGCCGAGCCGTCGTTCCCGTCCGGCGTCGGCCGGCGCCCCGACCGCTCGCGCCGGCCATCGAGATAGGCGCAGATCGGCGCCAGCATGCGCCGCTGCACGACGAAGAGGGCGGCCCCGATCCCGCCGCCGCCGAGGGCGCCCGCCGCGAACAGCCACGTCCACTGCTCTTTGGTCAGATCGAGCAGCACCACCAGGCAGCTCGTGAAGATCAGCAGCGCCGGGAGGCCGAGGCCGAAGCCGAGGGCGATCACCCGCCAGCGGAAGGCAGCGCCCGAGGGAAGGACTGCCGCCGTCACGCCGATGCCTCCCCGGCCCGCGGGCCGGAGCGCTGGACTCTCTCCAGGAGCCGCTCGAGCGACAGGACGACGATCGGCTCCGCGTCGGGCCGACGCACAACCGCCTCCGTGAGGCTGCAACTCGTCCCGTCGGCGAGAGTCGGCGCACCGCTCCAATCCGACGCGGTCACGGAGACCACTTCGATCGCCGCCTCCACCGCGAGTCCGACGATCCGATCGCCGATCTCGGTGACCGCGATGCGCGCACGCGAGGTCGCGTCGATCGCCGGCCCGCCCAGGGCACGGCCCAGGTCCACGACGGGAATCACCGCGCCGCGCAGGTCGACCACGCCGTCGATCAGGGGCGGCGCCCCGGGCAGCGGGGTCGCGGGCTGCCATCGCACGACTTCGCGAACGAGAGCGACGTCCACGCCGTAAACCCGGCCTGCGACCTCGAAGCATCCGAGGGTCCGACCAGCGCGAATCGCTTCTGCGCTAGACATCGGGATCGACGTCCAGCATCCGCTCGAGATCGAGCACGGAGACGAAGCGGTCGCCGCAGCGGCACAGCGCCGCGACCGCACCGGGCTCTCCCGGCGGCGTGAGGCGAAACGCGTCCTCGGCGACCCGAAGCACCGCGTTCACGCCGTCGACCAGAAGCCCCGCCACGCGGCCTTCGTCGTTCTGGACCACGATGATGCGGCTCGAGCGCGTGGGCGGCGCCTGGGGCAGCTGGAGCCGCTGCCGCGCGTCGATCACCAGGACGATCTCACCTCGCAGCGAGATCACGCCACGAACGTCCGGGGGGGTGCGCGGGATCGGCGTGATGGGGCGCAGGCGGACGATCTCCCGCACGCGCTCCACGGGAACGGCGTAGGGCGCACCCTCCAGCTCGAAGGCGAGCAGCCGCCGCAGAACGCCGGGATCCTCGGCGACGCGACGCGGTCGCAAGGCGGCTCGCGCGAGGGACTCCCAGCCGGGCGCTCGCTCCGCGTGCGGTCCTCTCACGGACACGGGGCCTCCCTTCGCCGCTGCGGATCTTCGACGAGCGCGGCGACGTCGAGAACGAGCACCGGCTCGCGGTCGCCGATCTCGGTGGCACCCGCGATTCCACGAATCGCCGCGATCGGACCCTGGATCGGCTTGATCACGGTGTCCTGCTGGCCCTCGAGGCGATCCACGAGGAGCCCCATGTGCAGGTCGCCGATGCCCACCACGACCGCGAAAAGCTTCGCCTCGGGCGGCGGCGTCCCGAGGCCGAATTCCGCGGACAGCCGCCGCAGCGGCAGGGCTTCGCCCCGCAGATCCAACAGCTCGCGATCCCGACTGCGCTGGATCTCACGGGGCTCGACGAGGAGCGTCTCCAGAACGGAGCCGAGCGGGATTGCGAAGCGTTGCTCGTCTACGCAGACGATCAGCGACTGCACGATTGCGAGCGTGATGGGAAGCGTCATCGAGATCGTCGTTCCGCTCCCCGGGGTCGACTTCACGTCCACGACGCCTCCGAGCGCCGTGAGATTCGTGCGCACCACGTCCATGCCGACCCCGCGCCCGCTCGTGTCCGTGACGCCCAGTCGGGTCGAGATCCCGGGCGCGAAGATCAGCTCGAGGACGTCGCGCTCGCTCAAGGTCTCGTCGGCCGCCACGAGGCCGCGGGCCTCCGCCCTCGCGCGGAGACCCTGCGTGTCGATGCCGGTACCGTCGTCCGAGACCGCGATCACCACGTGGTTGCCGCGCTGAAAGGCGTCGATTCCGATGCGCCCCTGCGGCGGCTTGCCCCGGGCGACCCGCTCCGCCGGGGCCTCGATGGCGTGGTCCAGCGCATTGCGCACGACGTGCATCAGCGGATCGACCAGCTCCTCCACGAGTAATTTGTCGAGCTCCGTGTCGGCGCCGCGAACCTCGAGTCGAACGTCCTTCCCGAGTTCGCGACGCAGACCGCGAACGACACGCGAGACCTTCTCGAATATCTGGTGCAGCGGGACCATGCGGACGTCGATCACGGCGGTCTGCAGATCCTTCAGCTTGCGGTTGAGCTCCTTGTGGACCCGGGTGAAGTCGTTGGCAATCCATGCCGTCGCGTGGTGCGACTGGAGCGTCGTGATCAGGTCGCCGAGGGCACCCCGCTGGATGACGAGCTCACCGACCAGGTTCATCAGCTCGTCGAGCTTGCGGATATCGACGCGAACCGTCTCGCTGATCGACTGCAGCGACGGGAGGCCGTCCGCGCCCTCGACCGGGGTCGCCGCGGCCGGCGCCCGCGGCGCGGCGCGGCGCATCGCCGAGCGTACGCTCGCGCCGGGGACGTCGATTCGCCCGGCGAGGGCGTCGGCGGCCAGAGACGACGCGCTGAGCAGCGAGAAGCGGATCCGGGAATCGCTCCCGTCGTCGGGAGCCGGCAGCGTCGAGATCAGCTCTCCCTGCGAGCGGACGGCGGCACTCAGCGCCGTGAGCCCGGCCTCGAACGAGTCGATCTCGAACGTGGCATCGACGAGGACGATGTGACGACCGTGCCGGAGGCTCTCCTGCAGGCGGTGTTCCTCGTACTCGGTGAGCGTGCGCAGGACCTCGGGATCGACGTCGAGCGCTTCGACCACCTCGGGGCCGCTGCGGGCCGCCCGCACCGCCGCCTCGATCTGCTCCGAGAGGCCGGCGACCGGCGCGGCGGCGACCTCGATCGCCTCGGCGTCGCCGACCGCCTCGAGCAGCGTGGCGAACACGCGCACCGCCTCTGCGATGAGCGAGATGGCGGGCGACTCGAGGGAGACGCGGCCCAGGCGGAGAGCGTCGAGGATCTCCTCGAGCTGATGGGCGAGGTGACGGATGGGATCGAGACCGAACAGGCCTGCCAGCGCCTTGAGCGAGTGGGCCGAGCGGAACAACCGGTTGACGACCTCGGGATCGACCTCGTCGTTCGCGGCGCGCTGGTCTTCGAGGTCCGCGAGGCCCCCGCGCATGCGCTCGATGATCTCCTCCGCCTCGGAGACGAACTCCTGCTCGGTCTTGCTGGTGCGCCCCGATCGCGACCGTCGCCTCGCCACGGCCGGCTACCCCTCGCGGGATGCCGCGAGCAGGTCCTCGGCGACCTGCCGCAGCGTCTCCGGCTCGAAGGGCTTGACGAGGTAGGCGTCGGCGCCGAGCCCGAGGCCCTTGTCGCGATCGCGCTCCGACCGTTCGGTGGAGACGATCACGAGGGGGATCGACCGGTAGGCGGCGTTGCTCTTCACGAACGACACCAGCTCGAGGCCGTTGATGTCGGGCATGTTGATGTCGGTGACGATCAGGTCGAAGGACTCGCGCGGAAGCAAGCGAAGCGCCTCGAAGCCGCTCTCAGCCTCAGTGATCTTCACGGGCGTGCCGAGTTCCTCGAGCGCCGAGGTGAGCAGGGCGCGCATCGTGGGTGAGTCCTCGACGATCAGAATGCGCCGCACGGCCGCCCTCCCCCGCCCGTCCTCGCCCGGGAGTCCGGATCTATGCCGTATCGGCCTGGGCGGGGTATTCTTGAGGCGGCTTGGGCACTTCCGGGGACCCCCCGCGCATCGATTGAAGGTGTGCGCCCACCACCGCGCGCGGAGCCACCGCCCCGCGGGAACGATCGATTCAGGGGCCTTCCGCTCCCTTTGGGGGCTCCCCCTCGAGGTCCCCCTCGGTCCGCTCGAACACGGCCCGGTCGAGGGCCTGGCTCGCCTCGTGGATCACGACCTCCAGCGCGCTCGTGTCGCCGAGGGATGTCGCGTTGGGGAGGTTGTCGGCGTAGAGCAAGGCCACGACACGGCCACCGATCTCGATGGGCGCCACGTAGACCTCGCTCGGAGCGGCCGTTCCCAGGCGCTGGACCAGCTGGAAGTCCGCCTCTTCGCAAGGAACCGATCGGGTCGCCTTGCGGGTCTCGAACACCGTGCGGAACCAGGAGGGCTCCACGCAGTCCAGCCGCAGCTCGCGGAACGGCCCGTCCTCGGGGCCACCCGCCCGCGCGAGGCCGGACTGGGCGATTCCGACGATCCCATCGTCCTTGTACATGAATATCGCGACTCGCGAGAAGACCTGCGCGGCGTACTCCAGCACCCGGCTCAACACGTCGCCGCGGGTCGGCGTCTCCATACCGGGGCTCGCGACCTCGAGGGGCCCTGGGCTCTCCGCGGGCTCCGATTGCGACGTGGAGGCAGCGGGGTCGTCGGTGGGGCTCCGGCCCGGCTCGGGTTGGGAGGCGCGCGCCGCCCACGGCTGCAGCGCTTCGCGCAGCCGCTGCGCGGCCTCCTCGCGCTTGCGTGCCGCGCGGCGCGCCACCAGGCGGCCGGTCGTCGGCCGCGTCAGCACCGAGTCCGCCGCCCCGACGTTCCGAGGCTCCTCTTCCGCTTCCTCGTGAATCACGAGGATCGGCATCGTCGGCGCCTGCGCCCGCAGTCGAGCCAGAAGCTCGCCGAGGTTGTTGGCGGCCACGGCGGAATCGGCGGTCGCCTGCGCGGAAAGCAGGACAACGGGGAGCTCCCCGCGGGCCAGGTACTGGCGGATGCGATCGATACCGCTCTCACAACGCTGGAAGATGTGAACCCGCGGGAACAGTCCCGTGAGCGCCGTCTTCATCCACTCGAGGGCGTCGAGCTCCGGATCGATCGCAATCAACCCCGCAACGGGGCGGCCGTGCGCTTCGGGCGCAGCGGCCTCGGTCTCCGACGCGGCCGACTCCGCTCTCTCGAGAGCCGCGAGAGCGAGGGCATCGGGGAAGGCCCCGTCGTCCGCCGCAGCGGGGTCCTGCGCCCGGCCGGCGTCGGCTTCGTCGTCCCGCAGGCTCTCGTCGCCCAGACGCATCGCCTCCATCGCGAGGTACTGGGTGTTGAGGCCCTGGGGCAGCAGGAGCTCCGCGTCGCGCGCGTCCAGATCCTCGCGCACGTCGAAGCTGAACTCTCCGGCGCGCCACGTGAACATGCGCACGACCGCACGCTCGACGTGCTCCCGCCGCAGCGATGCGAGCCGCTCGGCGCTGAGCGCCGTGTGTTCGGCGATTGCCTCGTCGAGGCTGCGGCCGCTGCTGCGCGCGGCCTCGGCGGCCAGGTCGAAATCGGCTTCCGAGAGGAATCCCCCGCCGACCAGCAGGCCCCGCAGGTCGTCGGGCTCGCCCTTGGCGAACGCCGCCCGCACCATTCCGTCGCAGAACACGATCCGCCCCTCGCCGGCATCCGAGCGCAGGACGAGCATGCCGGACTTTCGGGCCATGCTGACGATCTGGAGGATGTCCCCGAGACCCAGGTCCTCGAGGCTTCCGACGAGGCTCATCCCGCTCTCCGTAACGGCGGTCGCGACCCGACCGCCGCGAGCGACGCGGCCTCGCTCGCCCGGCAAGCCGCGCCGTGGGGCCCGGCGCGGGCACGCCAACGCGCTCCCTTCGCTGAACCACCCACCAAGAGATCGGCGAGCGAGGTCTTTCCTTAAGAAGCGACCGGGCGGTGGGGATCCGGGCCGGCCCGGGGGCGCGGGGACTCCGTGGGGCGGAGCGCCGCACCCGTCCGACGCAGCACCACCGACCCGGGAAGGCCTCGGGGACGCGCGGCGCGCAGCGCCTCCGCGGCCCGTCGCGCCTCCAGGCGCGACGGCACCACCCGCAGGTACACGTCGACGCCGCGATCGGCCAGCGCCCGCGCCGCGCCGGCGATCAGCGCTTCGGCGTGCTCGAGCAGGGCGAAATCGCCGACCTCCGTCTCGCACAGCGGCAGCGTGACCGCTGAGGCACCGAGCTTGAGGCTGCGTTCCAGCGCGTCCCGCGCAGTCGCCTCCCAGCAGCGTGCGTCGAAGCCGTCGCGCGATCCGAGACCCAGTGCGATCAGCAGGGGCGCCCGCAGGCCGCCGCAGGTAGGCACGAGGACGGCCTCGCCCCGGGCCCCCTCCAGTCGACCCGCGGCGATGAGCTGCGAAAGGCGGCCGCAAAGTCTCCAGTCGACGCGCCCCGCGCTCCCACGCAGCGGTCGCTCGGCGGCGAAGAGCGGCACGACGGCGACGTCTGCGCGCGAGCGCTCGATCGGACCCGGGTCGAATTCGAGCGACAGGGTCGCCGTCACCGCCGGGCTTCCTTCGCCCCCGGCAGCGGGACCCCGTTGCGCGAGCGGGCGGTGCGCGCGACCGCGTCGAGCACGCCGTTCACGAAGCCCGGCGAGGGGTCCGAGCCGAAGCGGCGCGCCAGCTCGATGGCCTCGTCCAGGATCACCGAGGCGGGCGTGTCGGTGTGCGTGAGCTCGTAGCAGGCCAGGCGCAGGATATTGCGATCGACGACCGCCATGCGCGAGATCCGCCAGTTCTGGGCGTGGGCCACCAGCAGGGCGTCGAGTTCGGATTGACAGCCGACGGTTCCGCACACGAGGGCCTTGGCGAAGGCGTGGGCGCCGGCCGGCAGATCGAAGTTCGCGGCGACTCGATCGAACATCTCCGCTTCGGAGGGCCGCGGACCGGAGCGCGCGAGCCCCGCCAGATCGATCGCGAAGAGCACCTGCAGAGCAGCCTGCCGGGAGTGACGGCGCGCGCTCGCCGCTTCGCGACTCACCGTTCGTCCTCCCCGCTCTCCGACCGCGGTGGCGCGGCGAGCTGCGGGCCGAGCCTGGCCATCTCGATGGCGGCCCGCGCCGCCTCCTCGCCCTTGTTGCCCTCGGTCCCGCCGGCGCGGGCGAGGGCCTGCTCGACGTCGTCGGTGGTGAGGACTCCGAACGCTACGGGGACCGAGGTGTCGCGTATCACGTCGCGGACACCGTCCGTGACGCCGCGGCATACGTATTCGAAGTGCGGCGTGCCGCCGCGGATGACCGCACCGAGTGTCACGATGGCGTCGTATCGGCCGCTCCGGGCCAGCGCCCGCGCCGCCTGGGGGATCTCGAACGCGCCCGGGACCCACGCGACGTCGATGTCGTCGGGGCCGGCGCCGCGATTTTCGAGCTCGTTCCGGCAGCCCTCCAGCAGCCTCGCCGAGACGAGATGATTGAAGCGCGAGACGACGACGCCGAAGCGCAGTTTCGATGCATCGCCGGAGGTCGCGTATTGCCTCATCGCCGCAGCCCGTTTCTCGAATCCTAGCGACTTCGCGCCGCGCGGGCCCGTGCGGCACGCGCACCGCGCAACCGTCCCCGAACGAGCACGTCGTCGCCGAGCCGGCGCACGCGAACGTCGCCGAGCTCGGGGGCCTGCGCGAGCCGGGGCAACGCGAGCGCGGCGAGGGCCGGCCGGCCGTCACCGCCGATCAGCTTCGGTGACACGAACCAGTGGATCTCGTCCACCAGCTCCTCGCGCAGCAGCGCCGCGGCAAGCGTGCCGCCGCCCTCGACGAGGATCTGCGTCAGTCCCGCGCGCGCCATCTCGACCATCGCGAGGCGCAGGTCGACGTGACCCCGGCGCGACGGAATCCCGAACAGCCGCGCTCCGGCCTTCTCGAGGGCGCGCCGCTTTCCAGGGGCGCCGGCGCGTCCGCACAGGACCCAGGTCGCCTGCTTCCCGCCGCGGTAAAGGCGCGCGGTCGCGGGAACGCGCAGCTTCGAATCGACGAGAAGCCGCACGGGTCGGTGCACGACGCGGCTTCCGCGCCGCGCCGTCAGCTCGGGGTCGTCCGCGAGCGCGGTGCCGGACCCGACGGCAATCGCGTCGACGCGCGCACGTAGGCGGTGGACGGCGCTGCGGGCCGAAGCGCCCGTGATCCAGCGCGACTCGCCGCCGGCCGTCGCGATGCGGCCATCGAGGCTGCTCGCGAGCTTGAGGATCACGAAGGGCCTCCCGCGCTGGCAGACGCAAAGGAACCCGCGGTGCTGCTCCCGGCACTCCGCTTCGAGGACTCCGACTTCGACCTGGACCCCGGCCCGGCGCAGGCGGCGGATGCCGCGGCCGGCGACGGCAGGATGGGGGTCGGCGTGGCCCAGGAACACGCGCCGCACGCCGCTGTCGGTGACGAGGTCCGCGCAGGGGCCGGTGCGTCCGACGTGGCAGCAGGGCTCCAGGGTGACGGCCAGCGAGGCGCCGCGTACGCGCCTCGCCCCGAAGCGACGCAGCGCGCGCTCCAGGGCCAACGCCTCGGCGTGCGGGCCCCCGGCGGGGCTCGTGTGGCCGCGACCGAGGACGCGGTCGCCGCGGTAGACGACGGCGCCGACCGCCGGGTTCGGGAAGCTGCGGCCCAGGGCGCGCCGCGCCTGCGAGAGGGCGAGCCGCATTGCTGCTTCCGGGTTCATCGGGAGGAGCCGGATTTCCGCTGCAGATCCTTCACCGAAGCGAAGAAGTTCCGATAGTCGTCCGCGCCCTGGAAGTCGAGGAAAACCGATGCAAAGCGGGCCGCCGCCAGGGGATCGAGCTCGACGAGGCCCTCCATGACCCGTTCGCCGATCCGCCGACTCGTCACCTCCTTCTGGCCGAGCTCCTGTATGTGACGCTCGACGCGATCGAACAGCCGCTCGAGGTCGTCGGCGCTGACGGGACGCTTCTCGCAGGCCTTCTGCACGGCGGTGATCAGCTTCTCTCGCTGGTACTCCTCGCGGCGCTCGTCACGCTTGACGACCTTGGGAAGCACACCGTCGACGCGCTCGCGGGTCGTGAAGCGGCGCCCGCACTCGGCGCACTCGCGGCGGCGGCGGATCTCCGTCCCTTCGCGGCCGAGACGCGAATCGATCACCCGGTTGGAGGAATCCGAGCAGTAGGGACAACGCACGGCTCAGGCGGAGTCGTCCCAGCGATCCGAGTAGAGCGGAAACCGCCGGCAGAGTGCTTCGACATCGCGGCGCACGGCGTCCAGCTCCTCGACGTCGCCCGGCCGCTCCAGCGAGCGCGCCAGGAGGCCCGCGATCTCGCGCATCTCCGGCTCGCGCATGCCACGGGTCGTCACCGCCGGCGTTCCGATGCGAACCCCACTGGTGACTGCGGGCTTGCGGGGATCGAAGGGAACCATGTTCTTGTTCGCGGTGATGCCGGCTCGCTCCAGGGCGATCTGCGCCGCCTTGCCCGTGGTGTCGCGATCGACGAGCGAAATCAGGAACAGGTGCGTGTCGGTGCCTCCGGAGACCACGCGGTAGCCGGCGGCGGTGACCGCCTCGGCCAGCGCACGCGAGTTCGCCAGGATCTGCGCGCAGTAGGTCCGGAAGGCAGGCGAGAGCGCCTCGCGCAGGGCCACCGCCTTGGCGGCGATCACGTGCATCAGCGGTCCGCCCTGCCCGCCGGGAAAGACCGCGCTGTCGATCTTCTTGGCGAACTCGGCGTCGCACAGGATCAGCCCACCGCGCGGCCCACGCAGGGTCTTGTGGGTCGTGGTGGCGACGACCTGGGCGAGGCCGACCGGTGTCGGGTGGAGCCCGGTTGCCACGAAGCCCGCGATGTGCGCGATGTCGGCGAACAGCACCGCTCCGACTTCGTCGGCGATCGACCGGAACGCGGCGAAGTCCAGCGTCCGGGAGTAGGCCGTGGTCCCGCACTGGATGAGCTTCGGGCGGTGCTCGAGGGCGAGGCTCCGCAGCTCGTCGTAATCGATCTGCTCGGTGTCGCGCCGCACGCCGTAGGGAACGATCCGGTAGAGCTTCCCGGAGAAGTTGACCGGGCTGCCGTGGGTCAGGTGACCGCCGTGGTCGAGATTCATCGCGAGCATCGTGTCGCCGGGGTCGAGCAGCGCGCGGTATACGGCCTCGTTGGCCTGGGAGCCGGAATGGGGCTGCGCGTTGACGTGGTCGGCCCCGAACAGCTCCCGGGCGCGCTCGACCGCGAGCCGCTCGACGCCGTCGACGAACTCGCATCCCCCGTAGTAGCGGCGCCCCGGATAGCCCTCGGCGTACTTGTTCGTGAGCACCGAGCCGGTCGCCTCGAGCACGGCCTCCGACACGAAGTTCTCGGAGGCGATCAGCTCCAGCGACAGCGCCTGCCGCCGCGCCTCCTGGCGCAGCAGACGCGCGATCTCCGGGTCGACCTCCGCGAGGCCGGGCACCTGGACGCGGGACGCCGCCGCCCCGCGATCCTCGTCGCTGCGAGTCAGCGAGTCGATCATCGCGATGCGTCGCGCGTGACGTCCTCCCTCGAAGGGCGTGTCGAGCCAGGTCTTCACGATGGGCCAGGCGCGGTCGCTGTCGAGGCGATCTCCGGATAGCGCCAGCACGTTGGCGTCGTTGTGGCGGCGGGCGAGCGCCGCGGTCTCCTCGTCCTGGACCAGGGCGGCGCGCACGCGCGGAAAGCGGTTGGCCGTGTACATGACGCCCAGCCCGGATCCACAGATCACGATGCCGCGCTCCGCGGCGCCCTCGGACACCGCCCGCGCCGCGGCGGCGGCGAACTCTGGGTAATCGACGGATTCGGTGCCGAGCGTGCCGCAGTCGTGGACTTCGTAGCCCGCGCGCTCCAGCCGCTTCCGCAGCCCTTCCTTCAGGGTCACGCCCCGGTGATCGCTGGCCATGACGATGGGACTGCCCATCGGAATTCCTCCGCCTCGGTTCGCGGCCGAGTCTAGTGCACCCAGGCCGTCATCCCTCGAGCCGCTCCTTCAGATAAGAGACGGCGTCTCCGATGGTCTGGATCTTCTCGGCGTCCTCGTCCGAGATCTCGACGTCGAAGGTCTCCTCCATCGACATCACCAGCTCGACGATGTCGAGGGAGTCGGCCCCGAGATCGTCGATGAACGCCGCTTCGGGCGCGATCTCGTCCCGGCTGACCCCGAGCTGTTCCACGATCAGATCGGTGATGCGCTCTTCCAGATTCATGGCCCGACCCTCCGCGATTGAAATTCCGGCGCCTCGGCGCTGCCGGACGCGATCACGCCGCCTCCGCCGCCGCGAATCGCGCCGCCTGGTCCAGGTGCGCCGCACAGCCGAGATTCTCCCGATGGGACGCGCTCGCGATGCGCCCGACCAGGCCCGTCAGCACCCGC
>JAOTUO010000325.1 GCA_029863845.1 Myxococcales bacterium | reverse complement strand
CAGCGCACGGCCCGGGTCGTGACCGCACCGACGAGCGATACCCCGAACGCCTCGGGGTCGAGGCCGGCGAGAAAACCGGCGCGATGCGCCTCCTTCGAGAGGCCGACGACCCAGTCCGTGAACTCGACGTAGAGCTGAAGCGACGAATCGCCCAGGGCTTCGCGGATCTTGAAGGGAACGCCCTGGGTCCCGAGCGTGTAGATGCGAATCAGATCCTGATTCTCCTCGTAGCAGAAGAAGAGGGAATCGATCACGCACAGCAGCCGTTCGTCCGGCGCGCGGCGGGTCTCGACCTGGCGGCGCACGGAGTCGCGGATCGCACGGGCGGCCGTGGCGATGGCCTCCTGATAGAGCTCCTGCTTGCCCTTGAACATCGCGTAGAGCGAGGCTCGCGACAGCTCCGCCGCCGCCGCGATCTCCGTCATCTGGGCGTCGTGGTAGCCCTTGGCGGCAAAGACCGCGGAGGCTGCGGCGAGTGCGTCGGCGCGCCGCCGCGCCAGGTCGTCGGCGCGACGACTCTCACGCAGGGAGTGGAGACCCGAAGCGCTCATGTCGCCCCCGATGCGCGGTCCGGACCGGCCCTGGATCAATCAGTCTCTAATGAAGATCCGTGAGTCTGGTCTTGATACTACCGGATCAGCGGCTGTGACGCCCCCACCGCCCGTCGGGCCCGCTGCGGTAAGCTTCCCGCCATGCCCCTCTACGCGTGGATCGGGCGCGACGGGCCCCGGGGTCGCGAGCTGCGCAAGATCCACCGCGAGGCCCACCTCGACGGGCTCCGCGGGCTCGCCGCCGCCGGTCGGATCCGGCACGCGGGGCCGCTCCTCGACGCGGCGGGGGGTCCCGTCGGAAGCCTCGTGATCCTCGAGGCCGAGAGTCTCGACGCCGCCCGGGCCATCGCGGCGCGGGACCCCTACGTCGTGGAAGGCATCTTCGAGAGCCACGAGGTCCACGAGACCCGGGTGGCCCTGCCCGGGTAACCATGGCCCAGCGACGCGGCGGCAAGCAGGCGGGCGGGCGAAAGAAAGCGACCCGGAAAGCCGTCCGGAAACGGAGAACCCGGCCCAAGCCCGGCGACGGACCCGTCGCCGGGCGGCGACGCTCCTGCGGTTGCCTCCAGGCGCACTTCGGCCTCCTCGACTCCTATCCCGAGTTCCGGGCCAACCAGGCGCGCATCGATCAATTCACGCAGTTCTATCTCCAGGCCGGCGATTTCGTGGCGCGGCGCGGCGTCACGGCCCTTTCCGTCGTCGTGCACGTCGTCCACCGGACCGGCGACGAGAACATCTCCGACCGGCAGGTGCGCAGCCAGATCGACGTCCTCAATCGCGACTTCCGCGCGAAGAACCCGGACGTGTCGGAGGTCCCGGCCCCCTTCCGGGACCGGGTCGCAGACGCCCGGATCGAGTTCGCGCTCGCCGACCGGGATCCCGATGGCAACCCCACCTCCGGCATCGAGCGCGTGAGGACGACCCGAAGGTCCTTCCGCCATCTCGACGACGACGTGAAGTCGTCGGCGACCGGGGGCCTCGAGCCGTGGGACACGGAGCGGTACCTGAACCTCTGGGTCTGCACCCTCGCCGGCGGTCTCCTCGGCTACGCGCAGTTCCCCGGTGGCCCGCCGGAGAAAGACGGCGTCGTGATCCTGAACACGGCCTTCGGCACCACGGGCACGGCCGCGGCCCCCTTCGACGGAGGACGAACGACCGTGCACGAGGTGGGTCACTACCTCAACCTCGCGCACATCTGGGGGGAACGCCGGATCCCCGGCTGCGGCGACACGGATTTCGTGGACGACACCCCGAACCAGTTCGACAAGAACTTCGGATCTCCCTCCTTCCCCCACATCTCGTGCAACAACGGCCCCCACGGCGACCTGTTCATGAACTACATGGACTACGTGGACGACGACGCGATGTTCATGTTCACGCACGACCAGGTGAAGCGAATGCACGCGACCCTCTCGGGCCCGCGCAGCGGGCTCGGCGCGTGACGCGGCGTTCGGCTACGCGGAGGCCAGCGACCGGAGCACCCGGAGCGAGGGTGCGAAGAAGGTGGCGCCCGACACCGCGCGCGTGAAGTCCATCAACCGGTCGTGGAGCCCGTCCCCCGAGGTCCCCAGCATCCGGCTCAGCATCTTCTCGAAGGTGTCGAGCTGCTTGTTGTAGGCGATGAAGAAGAGTCCGCGCTCCGAGGTCGTCCCGTAGGGGAAGCTGTGGCGCAGGATCTCGAGCTCTTCGCCGTCCTCCTCGATCACCACGCGGCTGATGTGTGCCGTGGGGGGCTTTCGGCGGCCGGAGAGCTCGCGGCTGTCGCGCTTGCGCCGTCCGATCGCGCTCTCCTGCTCCGCGACGGGCAGCTTCTCCCACGCTTCGAGGTCGTGTACGTAGCGCTGGGTGAAGACGAAGCTCCCGCCGGCGAAGCTTCGATCCTCAGCGCCGATCAGCGCTACCGCCGCGCGCTGCTTCCCCTTCGGGTTCTCGGTGCCGTCGATGAAGCCGGTGAGGTCGCGCGAGTCGAGATAGCGGAAGCCGTGCACCTCCTCCATGACCTCCACGGAGTCGCCCAGCGCCTTCCGGATCTGCACCGCGTGCTCGAAGCAGAGATCCCGACGCCGCGAGAGGATGTGCACCAGCAGATCGCCGTCGGTGCCGGGCGCAAGCCGGCCCCCGGCCTCGATCGGCCGGAAGGCCCGGAGGCCCCGAGGCCGCCTTCCGGGCGACACGAGGTCCCAGAGCTCGGGACCGAAGCCCACTACACTTACCAGCTTCGCTCGCGGATCGGTCCGCGCGAGCTTCTGCGCCAGGAAAGGCACCCGGGAGGCGACCCGCGCCACCGCCGTCCCGTGCTGGACCGGCTCGCGGACTCGCAGGACCAGGAACAGCGCGTTCGGGCCGGGCTCCGGGAGGATTCCCGCTTGCGGCTCGGACATGGGACACGCTCCCTTCGGATTCTGCCGAAGCGCATTATTCCCGAATCGCGCCGCGCCTCCAATGGCCTCAGTGGATGGCGCTCTCAGCGTCGGGGCTGATCGAGGAAGATCGGCGACGACCAGGCGCGCTCGGAGACGGGCGCCAGGCAGTCCTCGTCGAAGGGCGTACGGTAGTCGCCGTAGCAGGGGTCGGTGCTCACGGCGCTGCCCTCGGCATCGAAGCGCGTGCGCAGATTGGCGCCGTTGACGGCGGGCGTCTCCTCCTGGATCGCCCGGGCGTAGTACAGCGCGTCTCGGCCCGACGCCGGGTATTCGGGATCCTCGAAGCGGACGACGCAGCCCCGGGTGTCCGGTCCGCACGCGACGCGTCTCCAGGGGTCCTCGATCAGATCGTCCAGGCGCTCGCCGGCGCGCAGCCTGGGGCGGATGCGCACGATCTCGACGGCGGCGATCCGGAGCCGCTCGTCGCCCGGGTGGTAGCACTCACCTCGGCACAGGCTCTCGAGGCGTTCCGGCGAGAGCGCATCGACGCTCTCCCGGGGGCACCCGGGCCTCTGCTCGAGGGCGCCGACGGCCCGCACCTCGAATCGCGGCACGCCGTCGAAGCGGAGCTCGCTGCCCATGGGCGCCGGGGCGTCGCCCGCATTCAGGAGATCGAACCAGAGCAGGATGCGCGGCCCGCTGGTCCCGTAGACCTCGCGGCGCTCGAGCGCCTGCCAGATCGCCTCGCGGCTGCGGCCCTCGCTGTGAACGGCCACGAGTCCTCCGGGGTAGTAGAAGCTCGCCACCCGCTCCGTGTCCCGGCGCAGGAGCCCATCGCGGACCTCCACCACCTGCGGAATCCGGGGGTCGGCGTCCCCCTCGTCGCGGGCGAGGCTCGCGTAGAACGCCGACCGCACACCGGTCGCTTCGGTCATGCGACGCCGTTCGTACTGCTTGTAGCCCGTTCCGGGGCGCGCCGTGTGATTGTCGCTCGACGCGATGAAGCCGTAGCGGAAGCGCAGGGGCTCGCCGTCGTCGCCGGCTTCGTCGGGGTTGGAGAGCGCCATCGCGTACTGGACGCTCTCCCGGGGACGCTGCCCGAACGCGGGCTTGAAGCAGTCCCGGCACTGCCCGCAGTCGAGCCAGTCCTCCGCGCGGGTGTCCGGAAACACGAAATGCGGCGTGACGTTCGCCTCCATCGCCCGCTGCTTCGCCGCCTCGACCCGGGCCTCGCACTCCGCGGCAGGAAGGTCGCCACAGCGCTCCCGCAGGATGTCGCCGGCGCGCCAGCAGCACGGGAGGTAGTCGGGCGTCGGCGCGGGGCAGACCCGAGCGCCATCGGCATCGAAGGCGAACTCTCGCCAGCTGCGGTGCTCCTCGGAGTTCCCGTGGCCCGACATGATCTCGATCAGGGTCTGGCGCTCGGGATCGTGCATGGCCCGCGTGAGCTGCTTGTCCATGCTGGTTCCGGGCGGCGTGTAGGCCCCCCAGGCGGTTCCATGGGGAATCACCAGCGTGTCAGTGCCCCACTGACGCAGCTTCTCGA
>JAOTUO010000324.1 GCA_029863845.1 Myxococcales bacterium | reverse complement strand
CCGCCCAGGAGTGGTGACCCGAGAGCGTGGCGGTGATCGGAAAGAGATAGGGGTCGTAGCCCACCCAGGTGTAGCCGGCGTCCAGCTGGAGCCGCGCGAAGCTGGCGCTCCCGATCGCCCGGTCGACCCAGGCGTAAGCGAGGGGAAACTGGATGTCGAAGTCCGTGAGATCGAACTGGGCGTTTCCGTAGTAGCTCGCCCCCACGCCCGCGGCCCAGTCGGCGTTGCGAAAGATCTCGGTGCCGCCGTCGAAGCCCCAGAAGCCGCGCCAGTCGCGCTCGTTGCCCTGGCCCGGCGCCAGCAGCACGCCCTCGCCGCGCAGCAGGACGTTGGTGTCGTACTCGATGCCGCCGATGACCCGCCCCCACCCGCGGCGGCGCACGGTGCTCCCGCCGCGCTCGGCGAGGGTGCGCTTGGCCTCCTGCGCCCAGGGCGTCCCCGGCGCCTGCTCGATCACGCGTCGCAGGGCCTGCTCGCCGCGCTCGCGATCCGCCGCCGCCAGCCAGGCCTGCCCGGCGAAGTAGGAGGCGGCGGGGTCGAAGGACCGCGGGGACAGGACCGAAGCCCGCTCGAGATCCGCCGCGGCCTCCGCGGTGTCGGCGCGCTCGAGCAGGACCAGACCGCGATACAGATGGGCCTCGGCGGAATCGGGGAACAGCCGCGCCGCCTCGCTGAGGTTCTTCTCCGCCTCGACCCGCTCGCCGGTCTGGTACTGGGCGATCCCCAGGTAGAGCGTGGCCTCGGACAGGCGCGCGTCGAGGCGCCGGGCGTCCTCGAGCGGTGGGATGGCCTGGCCGTAGCGTCCCAGCCGGATCGCGCACTCGCCTTCGAGGAGCGCCGCGCGCGCATCGTTCGGATCGAGCCGGCGCGCCTGCCGGACCACCGGCAGTGCGTCGCCGCAGCGGTCCTCCGCAGCGAACTGCTCGGCCCGAAGCCGGAGCACCTGCGCTTCGTCCGCGGCGTACGCCGCGCCGGCGCTCGCGATCACCCCGGCGAGGGCCAGGAGGCCCAGCAGGTTGCGGCCGGAACGACCTGCTTCGCTCAAGGCCGGCGCTTCCTCGTCGCCGCGAGGGTGGCGAGTCCGAGGGCCAGCAGCGCCGCGGTGCTCGGCTCCGGAATCGGCGTGAAGCCCATCCCAACCTGCAGCTGCGGGAGCACGTAGCGCGAGGGGCCGGTCTGTTCCATCCCCGTCTTGATCACGAAGTGCACCCGGAAGGCGTCCGCGATCTCTTCGGCCTCTAGCGACCCGAGGGCGACGGCCGGGTAGAAGAAGTCCCGTCCCTGATTGGGGTCGAAGGCGCGGATGAGGACCCAGGGGTCCAGCAGCGGATCGAGGGTGAGGCCCACGGCATCGTCGTCGTACTGCACGCTCTGGCTGGCGTCGGTGAACTCGTCGACGTTTGCCACGAAGAGAAAATAGAGGTCTCCGAGCAGGTGCTCGGACGAGACGTTCTGGACGGTCCACATCGACGTCGCGTTCACCAGTTCCGCCGTGCCGGGGGGAAACGGGTTCAAGTCGAGCGGCGCCTGGAAGTCCTGGTCGATCACGCTCAGCGTACCACTCGAGTCGCCGACCGAGCCAGGCGTGAGGATCGGGATGCCAAGCTGGTTGCTGACGAACTGGGCGTCCGCGGCGTCGATCCCGAAACCCGAGGGTCCGTTGAACAGGATCGTGCACTCCTGGGGGGTGCAGACCGGCGTGGCCGAGGCCGGCAACGACCCCGCCAAGCCCACGGAGACGACCCAAGCGATCGCTCCGATCGCGCGCCATCGCGCCTGCATTCGAGTGATTTCGCCCTGCATTTCGCAACCCTCGGTCGTCTGCGCCGGGCCCGGGATGGGCCCTCCAGGCGTTACCTAGGAGTGGTCGCGAGATGGCGAAAGTCTCGGATTCGTGAGGACTTTTCGGGAAAGCGCCGACGCCCGCAGGCCGTAGCCCGGGCCGCTGCGCGTGCGCGATCTCGCGCACCGGCGGAGGATTCCGCCCGCACGCGAGCAGGGGGCGTCGGCGCCGCCGTTTCGAACCCGCGCGCCGCGGGTGCGGCGCGCGGATCAGCGGACCCGGATCCGGGCAGGGCGGAGGAACGCGCGGTGCGCCTCGCCGTTGGCGTGGCTGCGGGACGGGCCGAGGGCGCCGCGGGCGTCGAGCCAGTCGATCAGGTCGAGGAGATCCGCGTCGGCCGTACGCACGCAGCCGAGGGAGATCGGCTTTCCCAACAGCCGCGGGTGGGCACCCCCGTGAAGCGCGATGCCGCCGCCGGCGAAGGGGATCTTGGCGATGCCCAGCGGTCCCCGCGGCGACGCTGATTCGGGCCTCGCGCCCGCCGCGCGGGCCTCGGGACCGGGGCGCCACTCGGGGGTTTCGATCACCTGGTACAGGGGGTACTGACCCGATGGCGTCGGATGGTTCGGGGACCCCAGGACGACGGAAAGTCGGGGGCCTTCGGCCTCGCCGCGCAGGTCGCGCGCGGTGAGCTCGTAGCCCGCCCGGTCCAGCTCGAGGAGGATTCCGGGGTCGCGGCCGCTCCCGAGCAGTGCCGGCAGCGCGAGCAGCAGAACGATGTTTCGCAGTGTGTTCGTCATCGCGGGTCGCTCGTACGTGGTCGCCGCGAGGTCGGATGTTGCACCGGGCCTCGCGGAGCGGCGACGGCCGCGACGCGGACGAACCGAGACGGGCGCACGGTCTGGAGCGCGCCGTTGCCGGCAGGATGCCGCAAGCAGAGGGGGTGCGCGCGTCGGGCTCCCGGGCGTCGAATCGCAGCGGGGCCGCGGCGCCCGGATTCCGCCCCCCCCGGCGCGCCGGGAGGTGGGACGCTGGGGATCAGGACGCCTCGAGTTCGAGGATCTTGGTGACGACCACCTCCTTGCTGGCCTCGGTCGCTTCGTCGACGGCCAGGATGGGAAGGAGGTCTACCATCCGGATGAGGCGCTCCGCGCTCGCCTCCGGAAGGTCGAGGAAGTGCAGCAGCATGCCTCGATGCCCGTCGTCTCGTTCGACCCGCGCCTGGATCACCATCGGTTCCTCGCGGGCGCAGAGGTGGACGGCGATCGAAAGCTCGTCGCCGATCGAGAGGCTCGGATGGGGATCGATGCGCATGCCGCCCAGCGAGATGTCGCGCCCGATCAGCACCCGCGTCGCCTCCTCGGCCAAGGCGACGAAGTGCCGATGCAGGGCGTGGCGCGGCGCCACGCGGCGCTCGGGCGGCGCCGACTCCGCCGCGGCTTCGCCCGGAGAGGACGCGGCCTCGGCCTCGGCGGGCTCGGGCGCCGCGCCCGGCGCGGCATCGACCCCGAGCGGCCCGCGCTCACCGGCGGGCTGCGGCCCCGACCCCGGCGACTCGACCGGGGGGTGCGCCTGCAACACCGCGGGCCCGACGGAGTGGGTGCGCACGGCGTTTCGCAGCCGCGGCTCGACGTCCGGGGTGAGATCGAACGAGATCGCGAGCTCGAAGCGTCCGTGGCAGAACTCGTCGGCGCGGCGAACCCGAACCACGTGTCCCGTCACCGCCAGGGGTCGGCCGCCACCGACGTCGGTGGGGAGTTGGATCGCGATCCGTTTTCCCGGGTCGAGCGGCCGCTCCGTGACGAGGCGGCAACCGGAGAGCGACAGGTCGATGAGCATCGCTTCGCGTCGGCGCAGCCCGGTGCGGAAGTGAACGGGGAAGCCCACGAGGACGCGCTTGGTCTTTCGCTTCTCGGGTCCCCGGTAGAGCGAGTGGAGAATGAGCAGGCGGAGTGCCGCCGGGTGAACGGGGCGGCGCACGACCAGGTCGATTCCCGCGCGCTGGAGCATCGTGCGCAGCGTGCGGGAGTCGCTGCCGAGCACGGCGATGCGGATGGCCCTGCGCGGGAAGGGCTCACCCGCCAGCTCGAGCATGCGCTTCGCGGTCGCGATCAGCAGGTCCGACGCGGCTGCCGCCTGCTCCGGTGTCGGCGGCCCGTCGTGCTCGCCGAACTCCACACCGAGATCGACGAGCAGGTCGCGCACGTCGGCGAGCTCGCCGTCGTGGATGAGCAGCGTCGCAGGCATGGGCGAGGCGAAATCCACGGGATCGTCCTCGCAGTCCCGTCGTGGGCCGCGAAGTCTCTGATCGGCCGGGGTCGTCGCCCCCTGTAGTATCGTGCTCGGGTTGCACCGCGACCCGTGTCGGCGGCCGCGCCGCGTCGCGAGTAGGACGAAAAAAAGAGTCTTTTCAGATACTTCTGGAGAAGGCCTCGAGCCGTTTCGAGGCTGTGGGAGGGCTCGGATGGGACGCTGTGCGGTGGTGATCGGAGTCGGCGCGGGGGCCGGTCTCGGAGCGGCACTCGCCCGTCGCTTTGCCCGCGAGGGGCTCCACGTCTTCCTGGCGGGGCGCACCCCGGCCCGGCTCGAGTCCGTCGCCGAGGCGATCCGGGCGGAGGGCGGGCGGGCGACGCCGGTGGTCGCCGACACGACGCGGACCTCCGAGGTGGTGAGCCTGTTCGACGCCGCCGCGGCCGCAGCCGCTTCGCCCGAGCTCGTCGTCT
>JAOTUO010000323.1 GCA_029863845.1 Myxococcales bacterium | reverse complement strand
GTGGTGGCGTCGATCAGCTGCGCGCTCACCCGCACGCGCCCGCCCGCGCGGCGCACACTGCCCTCCACGACGTACCGGACGCCCAGCTCCCGTCCCACCTGCTTCACGTCCACGGCCTTGCCCTTGAAGACGAAGCTCGAATTCCGCGCGATCACGGGCAAGAGACGCCCGCACGAGAGCAGGGTGATCAGGTCCTCGGAGATGCCGTCGGCGAAGTATTCCTGGTCGGGGTCGCGGCTCAGGTTGTCGAAGGCCAGAACGGCGATGGCCGGCCGGCCGCCGAATCCCGGAACGCTGAGCTGTTCGTCCGTGGCGGAAGCGCTCTCTGCCCGGATCCGGAACGCCCGAACCGGGTGCGCGATGTTCTTGAGCGACTGCTGGCCCATGTCCTCGCACCGGTCGGCCCAGCGCGTGCGCACCTGCTCGTGGACGGTGCCCGAGATGCAGATCCCGCCCGGCTGGGCCAGCGCCTGAAGGCGCGCCGCGATGTTTACGCCATCGCCGTAGATGCGCCTGCCCTCCACCAGGACGTCGCCCAGGTGGACTCCCACTCGGAAATGCATGCGCCCGTCCTCGGGCAGCTCGTCGTTGCGCTTCGCGAGGGCCTCCTGCGCCTCGATGGCGCAGCCGACGGCATCCACCACGCTGGGGAACTCGGCCAGCAGGTTGTCGCCGGCCTCGTCCACCACGCGCCCGCCGTAGCGGCGCACGTGCCCACCGAGCAGGTCGCGGTGTGCGCGCAGCACTTCGACCGTGGCCTCGTCGTCACACGCCATCAGCCGGCTGTAGCCGACGGCGTCCGCGGACAAGATCGCTGCCAGCCGGCGCTGTGTGTCTTCGGAAGCCATGGAGCTGCCGATGCTATCGCAGGACCGCCCGGCCAGTCTCGACGTCACGGCAGCGGGGAGGACCTTGATGGGGCACATCCGGAGGTCTCCCATCCTCTGACGTGCCCCCCTCAGATCGAGCCGGGTAGATTGTTCGGATCGAAGAAAGGGGGCATGAGATGGGTCGGAAGCGCCACACGCCGGAGGTGTGACGGAAGCTCGGGATCACCGAGCAGACGTACTATCGCTGGCGCAAGGATGTACGGCGGCCTGCGCCTCGACCAGGCCAAGCGCCTGAAGGAGCTCGAGAAGGAGAACGGCCGCCTCAAGAATCTGGTAGCGGACCAGGCGCTCGACAACGCGATGCTCAAGGAAGCCGCCTCGGGAAACTTCTGAGCCCGGCCCGGCGGCGACGGGTCGTCGCGCGCGTGCGCGAGCGGCTCGGGGTCTCCGAGCGTCGAGCCTGCGGGGTGCTGGGCCAGGCGCGATCGACGCAGCGGCATCGCCTCCTGTGAGCCGTCAACAGCACTCGCAGGTGCCCGTCTCCGTCCCCTCCCCGCCGGCCGCGACCGCGCCCTTGGTGGTCTCCTCGACAAAGACGGCCATGAAGTCGTGCGACTTGCCCGCCACCTTGGTGCCGATGCTCACGGCCGCGCGGACCTCCTGCTCCGTGGCTTCGATCTCCCCCACCTTGGTGTAGAGCCCGGCAAAGCAGGCCTGGCACTTGGCCGCGACGGCCGAGCCGAGCGCGATGAGAAGCTGCGTCTTGGGGTCGAGATGGGGCTCCAACATCATGGCGTTCTCTCCTCCTTCGGGCGGGCCCGATGGGCCGCCCACTTCATCCGGTTCACCCGATAGGACGAGCCGCCCTTCCAAAGCGTTACAGCGCGGCGCAGGCGTTTCGCTGGAGCAGCCGGCCTTGGAAGGGCGCCATGCCGCGGTGGGCGGGGGCCGCTGGGGCGGGTTGGGGCCAGCCCGGGTCGGCTGTAACGCTTTCGAGCCGCAGTCCGTCAAATAGGCAGCAAGGAACTGGGACCAAACAGGAGGAGAGATCGCCATGACCCAGGAAGCCAGCCACGACAGCCGTACCGACAAGGGAGAGGCCTTCCCCGCGTGCTGCGAGGACGCGGCCGAGAAGATGGCCGGGTGCAGCCCCATGATGGAGAAGATGATGGCCCACTGCGGTCCGATGATGGAGAAGATGATGACCCGCTTCGGAGCGAAGGCGAGCGAGGGCGCCTGCGGCGGGAGCGACGAGCGCCGGTGAGGCCGGAGTCGCTCACCGTGGTACCCACAGACGATGGTCGATTCGAAGCGAGAGAGTAACGGCGAGGTTTGAGGCCGCTCTTGGCCAGTGGGTGGTGCGGCAGCGCTGGTGGCTCCTGGTGGCCACGCTTCTGCTGGTGTCGGGCGCCGCGAGCGGCCTGCGCTTCCTCAGCTTCAACAACGACACCCGCGCCTTCTTCAGTGAGGAGAATCCGCAGCTCCAAGCGCTGGAAGATCTCGAGGAGACCTACGACAAGCGCACCGCGGTGTTCTTCGCCATCGCCCCCGGAGATGGCGACGTCTTCACCCGCGAGACGCTTTCCGCCCTGGAGGAGCTGACCAAGGCCGCATGGGAGATGCCCCATGCGGACCGTGTGAGCTCCCGACGGCCGACGCAAAACCGATACCGCGGCGGCGGCCATGAGCAGCCAGAAGAAGGCATTGGCGGCGAGAAAAGCTGCCTCGGGAATCGCGAGACCCGTGAGCTCCGCGGTGCGCGCCGGAAAGCCGCCCCAGAATTCCTCCGCGATGTGGACCAGGTACGTGGCGGGGAACAGGACGACCCACGGGCCGACGAAGGACTCCGGGATCGGTCGAGCAGCGTTCGGCGTGGCTCCACCTCTCGCCGTGCGGCCTAACGGACCGGGCGCCCAGCTGCGCGGCACAGGCCGCCGACGTTCGCCGGGGCACCCAAGGTCGATGCGAAAAGGCTACCGGACTTCGACTGGAGCGCGCTGTGCTACGGCAGCTGCAGCGCCCTGTTGCGCCGCGCCTCTAGACCCAACGGGGGACCACCGCCCGACCTGCGGCTAGCTCCGCGAGAAGCCATTCCCCGAATCCGTGCGCCAGAAGCCACTCAATCCGATCGCCTCGCCAGACGATTTTTTCCGCTTCGTACGGAGACTGACCAGACTCGAACTTCTCGACGAGGCATCGCTTGACGTAG
This sequence comes from Myxococcales bacterium, assembly GCA_029863845.1. Taxonomy (GTDB): domain Bacteria; phylum Myxococcota_A; class UBA9160; order UBA9160; family SMWR01; genus JACZXC01. The sequence goes on along the minus strand of JAOTUO010000323.1, from coordinate 1,477 downwards.
CCCAGATCTTCTGCCACGGCTCTCTGCAACCGCATCTCCCGATTCCAGCGAAAGATCTTCGGATACATTGACTCCTCAAGCCGAATGCCGAGAGGCTTGAGCGACGATACATGGGGATACAGCGAAAGATCCGCAATAGACAGCTCACCGCACACAAAGCCAGAAGCATCGAGCGCGTCCTCGAGCTTAGCGAGGATCTTTCGCAAATCCTCGCGCCCTACTTCAAGAATCCTCTTCGGAGGCTCGTCTGACCGATGGTGGGTAGGCCAGCTCCAGATGGAGATATCGTGGAGGAGAGCATCAAGCGCGGTATCTGCGAATCTTTGCCACCCGCGCGCCTTGGCGCGCAGTTCTGGCGTACCGGGAAAGACTGCGGGCGTCGGAAATCGGTCCTCCAGGTAGGAAACGATGTCGGCCGACCCTGTCACCGTGACTGAGCCGTCAACTACGACAGGAACCTCACCGCGCGGATTCACCGCGGCGAGACGACCGTGCTCGCTCACGGCGAGGGCGTCGATTGAGAAAAACTCCAGCCCCTTGAAACGAAGCACCATTCGCACCTTTCTGGCGAACGGGCTGAATGGATTGTCGTACAGCGTGAGCACGAGATCCTCCGACGGACGCGGCCTAACGGACCGGGCGCTCAGCTGCGCGGCACAGGCCGCCGACGGTCGCTGAGGCACCCAAAGTTGAGGTGCCAGGATGCTACCATGGACCGGTTGCATCCTGCTGTGCCACGCTAGCTGCAACGCGTGGTCAGGAAGCGGCCCTACGACGAGAACCCGGGCCGATTCTGGCCAGCGTCGGGGTTCAAAGCGGTTACACTTGGTCCGGGAGCGATTGGTGGTGGGCGAAGGATCTATCGAATATAGCCTGAGGAGCACGTCGCTCGGTCGGCTTCTCGTCGCGGCTACAACGCGCGGGGTCTGTTTCGTGGATTTGGGACTCGGGATGATGAACTCCGGGAACGCCTCACGCAGGAATTCCCGTTCGCCGAGTTCCGCAAGGTTTCCAGTGCGCCTGCGAGGTCATGGACGGACAAGATCGCCAAGTACGTGGCAGGGCGCACAGAGAACGCGGATGTTCCGCTAGACGTTCGCGGCAGCCAGTTTCAAAAGCGCGTGTGGGCAGCGCTGCGGAAGATCCCGAGAGGAGAGACGCTCGCCTACTCTGAGATCGCGAGGCGCATCGGCCAGGCGACCGCCGCGCGGGCTGTCGCTCAGGCTTGCGCCGCCAACCCTACGCCCATTGCGACGCCGTGCCATCGCGTAACTGCGAAGGACGGCGGACTTGGAGGCTATGCACGAGGCGTCGCCCGAAAGCGGAAACTGCTGAAGCTCGAAGGCGCCATCTAGCTCGCGTGCCGCCGCCTGATGGCTGTTGCACTTCAATTATGAAACTGTTGCGTTGACCCGTTGAGTGCGAGTCCCATGTGTTCAAAATCGGCTGACGGCTCACAAGACCTTCTTTGCCACAA
>JAOTUO010000322.1 GCA_029863845.1 Myxococcales bacterium | reverse complement strand
CGCGAGCGTAGCGCGCAGCCGCTCGGCGTACGGACGCGCCGCGGTGATCGAATCCTGGGCCCGCCGCAGCTTCGCCCCGGCCACCATGCGCATCGCGCGCGTGATCTGCTGCGTCTTCTTGACGCTCCCGATCCGCCGCTGGATGTCCTTGAGATTCGGCACGCTACGCCGCCTGGCCGACCTCGCGCGACGCCGACGGCTGGAAGACGTTCGCGAACTCATCGAGCGCGGCGATCAGCCGCTTCTCCACGTCTTCCTCCAGGCGGCCGCTGTCGCGGATGCTCGTGAGGATGTTCGCGTACCGCGCGCGAAAGAACTCCAGCAGCTCGCGTTCGTAACGCTGGATGTCCAAGAGCTTGCACTCCCGGACCCAGGAAGGCCGACTCTCCTGGGGGGTGCAGGAGTAGATCGACAGGACCTGCTCCTCCATCGGCATCGGCGAGTACTGCGCCTGCTTCAGCATCTCGGTCTGCCGTTCGCCGTTCGCGAGCTGCTCCCGGGTCGCCTTGTCGAGGTCGCTGCCGAACTGCGCAAAGGCCGCCTTCTCGCGGTACTGGGCCAGCTCGAGCTTGAGCCTGCCCGCCACCTGCTTGGTGGCCTTGGTCTGGGCGGCTCCGCCCACGCGCGAAACGGAGATGCCCACGTTCACCGCCGGACGGATCCCGGAGTTGAAGAGATCCGTCTCGAGGAAGATCTGCCCGTCGGTGATCGAGATGACGTTCGTGGGGATGTAGGCCGAGACGTCGCCGGCCTGGGTCTCGATGATGGGGAGCGCCGTGAGGCTTCCGCCTCCGAAGTTCTCGTTCAGCTTCGCCGCGCGCTCCAGCAGCCGCGAGTGGAGGTAGAAGACGTCGCCCGGGAAGGCCTCGCGGCCCGGCGGGCGCCGCAGCAGCAGCGAAAGCTGCCGGTAGGCCACGGCGTGCTTCGACAGATCGTCGTAGATGATCAGCGCGTGCTTGCCATTGTCGCGAAACCACTCGCCGATGGTGCAGCCGGTGTAGGGCGCGATGAACTGAAGCGGCGCGGGCTCGCTTGCAGTGGCGGCGACGACCGTCGTGAACGCCATGGCGCCGTGGGCGTTCAGCTTGTCCACCACCTGGGCCACCGTCGACTGCTTCTGGCCCACCGCGACGTAGATGCAGTAGACGTCCGTGTCCTTCTGGTTGATGATGGTGTCGATGGCGATGGCGGTCTTTCCGGTCTGCCGGTCGCCGATGATGAGCTCGCGCTGGCCGCGGCCGATGGGGGTCATGGCGTCGATCGCCTTGATGCCCGTCTGGAGCGGCTCGTGGACCGAGCGGCGGGTCACGATTCCCGGGGCCTTGATCTCGACGCGTCGGGTCTCGTTCGTCTCCACCGAACCCTTGCCGTCGATCGGGCTGCCGAGGGCGTCGACGACGCGGCCGACGAGTGCCTCGCCGACGGGCGCCTCGATGATGCGTCCGGTGCGACGCACCACGTCCCCCTCGCGGACGTGGAAGGCCTCGCCCATGATCGCGATGCCCACGTTGTCCTCTTCGAGGTTGAGGACGAGGCCGTTCACGCCGCCCGGAAACTCGACGAGCTCGCCGGCCATCACGCGGTCGAGACCGTAGACTCGCGCGATGCCGTCGCCGATCGAGAGGATGGTGCCGGTCTCGGCCACGTCGATCTCCCGGTCGTAGTCCTTGATCTTACGTCTCAGGATGTCGGTGATTTCGCCGGGCTTGATGTCCATCTGCTCAGTGTCCCCTCGTGAGAGTCGCGCGCAGCTGCGAGAGCTGCGTTCGAAGGCTGCCGTCGAAGACGAGACCGCCGATCGTCGCGATGGCGCCGCCGAGAAGCGACGGATCGACGGCCTCGGAGAGTTCCACCGCGTTCCCCGTGCGGGCCGAGAGGACCCGGCGCAGCCGCTCGCGCTGGTCTTCGCGCAGCGGCGCGGCGGAGACGACCGCCGCCCGCGTGCGTCCCTCCGCGGCGTCGGCCAGGCGCCCGTACTCTTCGCGGATGCCAGCAAAGTCGACGAGGCGCCGCTGGTCGATGAGGAAGGCGTAGAGGTTGCGAAGCGTCCCCGAGGCACCCATCCGCTCGCATACGGCAGCCAGCACGGCCCGGCGCTCCGCCGCGGGGTGGAGTGGGCGGAAGAGCGAGCGGGCCAGAGCGGGGTTGCCGGCCAGCAGCTCGGCCATGTCGTCGAGCTCGCGCCGCACCTCGGGCACCCGCCCCGCCTCCTGGGCCAGGCCGAATAGCGCGCGTGCATAGCGGCGGGCCGCGGCGGCGCTTCGCATGCCTAGAGGCTCCCCGCACCGCCCGAACCCGGAGAGTCGGACGTGCGCTCGATGCGCTCGATGAAGTCGTCGAGGAGGCGGTCCCGGTCGGCGTCGGTGAGCTGCTGCTCCAGCCGCTCGGCCGCGATCTGGATGGCCAGCTCGGAGGACTCCTGCCGCAGCCGCGCGCGCGCACGCCGCAGCTCCTGTTCGACCGCGGCCCGGGCGTCGCCCCGAATGCGCTCCGCGGCGGCCTCCGCGTCGGCCATGATGCGAGTCCGTTCGGCCTCGGCGCGCTCCCGCGCCGTCGCTCGTATCGCCGCGACCTCCGAATCGAGAGTGGCGAGGCGCCGCTGCCACTCCGCGGAGCGCGCTTCCGCCTCCGCCCTCAGCGCCGCGGTGCGCTGGAGCTCATCCTGGATCTGCGTGCGCCGGTCGCCGAAGAAGGCGCGGATGGGCTTGCGCGCGAAGTAGACGACGATTCCGAGCAGGAGCATCAGGTTCAGCGCCGGATGGACGAGGTCGCGCATGATGTCGGGCTCGCCGCCGCTCTTGGCGAGAGAAGGACCCGCCACGGTCAGCAGCGCGACGAGCAGGACCGCAAAGCGGATCACGAGAGCGGCCGCCCAAGGATGCGCCCGGCCGCCTCGTTCGCGAGCTCCTCCGCCTGGGCGCGCAGGCCGGCTCGGGCCTGTTCGAGCGCCGCCGTGACCTCCTCGCGCGCGCCAGCCATCTCGCGCTCGGCTCCCGCCCGAACCTCTGCCGTCCCCCGGGCCGTCTCGCTGCGGACGACCTCGAGCCGCGCGCGGCGGTCGTCCTCGGCGTCCTCGCGCACCTCGCGAAGCGAACGTTCGTAGCGGGCGACCACCTCTTCGGCCTGTTGCGACAGCGCCGCCGCGCGGGCGCGGTTGCCCTCGATGCGATCCTTCCGCGCTTCGAGCACCCGGAAGATGGGCCGGAAGATCAGATGATTGACGGGAAAGATCAGCAGGAGGAAGACCACGATCAGCAGCGGCAGGGTCACCCGGAAGTCGGGCTCGAGAACCAGCCCCTCCGTCGCCCGCGCGCTCGACGCGAGCAGCATCGCGGCGGTTATGGCCGTCGTGCGGGTCAGCGGCCCGTTCCAGCGGTCCCGTTCTCTCACTGCTTCCCCGAGTGTCCATCGACGCCGGGCCCGATTCTCCCGGCGGCCCGCTCGTCCGGGATGCGGGTCACGGCAGGATCCCGATCGCGTTCCGGTTCACGGCGCGCGCCGCTCGCGTCGGTGGTGAAGTCCGGCGCCAAAGACAGCCGGCGGATCCCAGATCGACGCGGTCCGCCGGCGGCTGGGCGGCGCAATTCTTACATAGATAGGCCGAAGTTCAAGACGAGGGGGCTTCCAAATCGTCGGCAGCACCGGCCCGGCAGCGCCCCTCGAGAAAGCAGCCGTCGGCGAGGGTCAGCCGCGGGGTGTAAAGCTCGCCGTGAAGACGGGCCGACGCGAGCAGGTCCACCCGTTTGCGGGCCGTCACCGTCCCTCGCACCTCGCCCGCCACCACGACTTCTTCGGCCTCGATCCGGGCTTGCACGCAGGCGGTCTCGCCAATCCACACCGCGCCGGACGCGAGCACCGTGCCGGACACGCGCCCATCGATCCGGGCCGCACGCGGTAGGAGGACGAGCCCCGTGAACTCCGCGTCCCGGCGCAGGATCGGCGGCGGGGCCACGGTCAGGCGGGGCGGGGCGGCGTCAGGCATCGCCGAGAAGAATCGCAGCCACGCGCTGGAGATCGTCCGCGCCGAAGAACTCGATCTCGATGCGGCCCCGGGAGGGCTCCCCGTGGATCCGGACCCGGGTCTGGAGGCGCTGGCGCAGGGCATCCACGACCCGTTGCAGGTCGGGGTCGCCCGGGGGGCGGGGCTTGCGCGCGCGGGACCGGGCCGCACCGGGCAGGGCGCGTCCCAGCTCCTCGGCGGCCCGCACCGACAGGCCCTCGCCGACGATGCGGTCGCGGATCTGGCGGCGGCGCTCGGGATCGACGACGCCGAGCAGGACCTTGGCGTGACCCACGCTCAGGCGGTCGGCCTCCACGTCCTCCTGGAACGTCCGCGGCAGCTCGAGCAGCCGCAGGTGATTCGCGACGGTGGAACGGTCGAGCCCGACGCGGCGCCCGATTTCCTCCTGCGTCGAGCCGGCGCCGGCCAGCCCGCGAAAGGCCTCGGCCAGCTCGATCGCGTTGAGGTCGCGGCGCTGTACGTTCTCGATCAGCGCCAGCGCCAGGCGATCCCCGGCCGCGACGTCCGCGATCACGGC
>JAOTUO010000035.1 GCA_029863845.1 Myxococcales bacterium | reverse complement strand
CCCGCTGCATCCCGAGGCGCCCAACCTCTACAACCCGATTCACGAGGACGACCTGATCGCTCAGGTTCCGCGCCTGCTGGAGATCGCGGCCGTGCCGCCCACCACCCTCAACTGGGGCGGTAGCGATGCGGTCGCGATCGAGGACTGGTGCGCTTATCTGGGCGAACTCACGGGGCTGGAGCCCCGCTTCCGCATCACGGACAAGAGCCTCGGCGGCCTGCCGGTCGACCTGGGTCGCATGCACGAACTCGTCGGCCAGACGCGGATCGACTGGCGCGACGGTCTCCGCCGCATGGTCGAAGCTCGCGAGCCGGATCTGCTGCGGACCGCTCGGCGCTGATGCCGGGAGAGTCCGTCGCGGCCCGCAAGCGACGCGCCGCGCGGATCGTCCGCGGTCTCGCGCGAGCCTACCCCGATGCGGACTGCGCCCTGAACTTCCGATCGTCCTTCGAGCTCCTAATGGCGACGATCCTCTCCGCCCAGTGCACCGACGCGAAGGTCAACGACGTGACCGCCGTCCTCTTCGAGCGCTACCCCACGGCCGAGGCGCTGGCGGACGCGAGCCCCAGCGAGCTCGAGGCGATCGTGCGCCCCACCGGCTTCTACCGCCAGAAGGCGAAGTCGCTCCTGGCGTCGTCGCGCGACATCGTCGAGAAGTTCGGGGGTGAGGTCCCGGGGACGATGGAAAACCTGACGACCCTGCGCGGCGTCGCCCGAAAGACGGCGAACGTCGTCCTCGGCAACTGCTTCGGCGTCCCCGGCCTGGCCGTCGACACGCACATGAAGCGCGTCCACCAGCGACTGCGGCTGACCGCGCACGATGAGCCTGACAAGATCGAGATGGAATTGATGGACCTGGTGCCGCGGACCCAGTGGACGGCGCACACCCACCGGGTCATCCACCACGGGCGCGTCTGCTGCGTCGCGCGACGCCCCCGGTGCGAGGCCTGCCCCGTGCGCGACGACTGCCCCTGGCCCGACCGGGCGAGCGCGGCGAAGCCCGTGGCGCGCCGTCACCGGGCGCGCCGCTGAGCGCCACGCTCCACCCCGCCCGACCGCGGCGTCCGCGACGGAATTCTCCGTCCCCCGGGGTGCTTGGGTGACGGCCCGGTTCGGCCGATAGCGTCGGACGAACCGGCGATCCGGGCGGTTGAGTCGACGGCGCACCCACCCCGGAGCCCTCCGGAGGAGCGGCGTGGAAGCGCAGCGGAAGATCCTCGTCATCGACGACGCCGCCCTGTTCCGCGACCTCGTCTCGTTCGCCCTGGCCCGATCCGGTCAGGTGATCACGGCCACGACCGGAGCGGAGGGACTCGCCGCGGCACGGCGCGAGAAGCCCGAGGTCGTGGTGGTGGATCAGGACCTGCCGGAGCTGAGCGGGGACGCGGTCTGCAAGGAGATCAAGACCGACGCCGCCCTGCCCGACACGGCCGTGATCCTGGTGACCTCGGGGGCGTCCGCGGACGACCACGAACGCGCCGTCCGGGCCGGCGCCGACGACATCCTCTCCAAGCCGATCAACCAGCGGTCGCTGGTGCTGGCGGTGAATCGCTTCCTGCGTGTCCCCGTGGTGCGTTCGCTTCCGCGTGCACCGCTGGCAGCCACCGTGGAGATCCGCTGCGGAAACGAGACGCTCCGGGGCGTGGGCCGCGACATCTCGCGAGCGGGCATCTTCGTGGAGATCGATCACCCGATCCCCGATGGGACGGAAGTCCGGCTCGAGTTCCGGCTTCCGGAAATGTCGGCCGCGTTGTGTCCCACCGCCGAAGCGATCGGCAGTCGCGGGGGCACCGGCGCCGGACGTCACGGCGTCGCCTTCCGCTTCCTGGGTTTGGACCGCGCCGGCGTCGAACTCGTCGAGCAGTACGTGCACGAATGGGCCGTCGCCCCGGAACCGGGGCAGATCCCCACCGGCTGACACGCTCCGGGACGCCGCGATTCAGACGGGAAGATCCTCGAGCGGCGCGTTCCACGGCGGGTCTTCGCTCTCCAGGTGGCTCGTCAGGGCGTCGGCCGCCAGGGGCTTGCTGAACAGATAGCCCTGCATGTGACTGCAGCCGTTGGCGTAGAGGAAGCGCATCTGATCCCGCGTCTCGACGCCCTCGGCAATCGCCTTGAGTCCACAGCCCTTCGCCATGGCGACCAGCGCCTTGCTGATCGCCGCGTCGGCTTCGTCCGAGGTGAGGTTGCGGATGAAGGCGCGGTCGATCTTGAGCTCGTCGACGGGCAGATGCTTCAGGGCGACGAGGGACGAGTAGCCGGTGCCGAAGTCGTCGATGGAGATCCGCACCCCCAGTCTGCGCAGGGACTTGAGGCTGGCCATCGTGAGGCCGCCGGTCTCCAGGATGCAGCTCTCGGTGATCTCGACGTCGAGCCGTGAAGCCTCGAGGCCCGTCTCGTCCAGAATGCGCGCGACGACGTCGGCGAAACCCTTCTGGGCGAGCTGACGGCTGGAGACGTTGACGGCGAGCTGGAGGTCCCGACCCCGCCGGCGGCTCCAGCGGACGGCGTGCTCGCAGGCCGCGCGGAGCACCCACTCCCCGATCGGAATGATCAGCCCCGTCTCCTCGGCGATCGGAATGATCTCGCCGGGCCCGACCAGCCCGCGGTCGGGATCCTGCCACCGCAGCAGCACCTCGGCACCGGCGATCCCGCCGGCCGCCACGTCGATCTGCGGCTGGAAGTGGAGGCAGAACTCCTCGCGCTCGATCGCCGTCCGGAGGCGCTTCTCCGCTTCGAGCCTATCCAGGGTGACCTTGTTCATGTACTCGGCGTAGTAGTGATAGCGATTCGCGCCCCCCGCCTTGGCGGCGTACATCGCCGTCTCGCCGTTGCGAATCAGCACGTCGGCTTTCTTGCCGTCACGGGGAAAGACGGCGATCCCGATGCTCGCCGTGACCCAGCATTTCCGTTCCGCCACCCGATAGGGCTCGGCCAGCTTCTCGAGAAGAGCCTGCGCCGCTCTCGCGGGACCGTGGTCCCGCGTCACGGTCGGGAGCATCACCATGAACTCGTCGCTTCCGACCCTCGCCACGACATCACTCGTGCGCATCGATGCGGTGAGGCGTTCAGCGACCTGTTGGAGGACCTCGTCGCCCGCTCGGCGGCCCAGTGTTGCGTTGATTTTCTTGAAGCGGTCGAGGCCAACGAAGAAGAGGGCGAAAGGCTCGCGACTGCGGACGGCGCGTGCCAGGCACGAGCGCAGCAGCTGGTGGAACTCGAGTCGATTCACCAGACCGGTCAGGCTGTCGTGGGTGGCGAGGAAGTGCTCGCGCTCGCGGCTGCGGAACAGCTCGGCCATCATCGCGTGACGCTCGACGCCGTTCCGGATCATGCGCGCGATCGCACGCAGGCTCGACTCGCCTCGGACGAAGGAGTCCTGGGCGCCATGGCGGATCGCATCGAGCGCCAATTGCGCGCGGCCGGGCTCCGCCATGACGATCACGGGGACGTCCGGCGCGGCCGTCCTCAAGCTCGCCAGCGCGTCCAGGCCCTCGTCTCCGGTGACCGCCAGGTCGAGCAGCGTCCCGTGAAAGCTCCCGTGCTCGAGCTTCGAAAGGGCTTCCGCGATGCTCGCGGCCCCGGCGACTTCGAGATCGCCGGGGTCGACGCGCCCGAGCGAGTCGCCCAGGGTCTCTCCGCCTGCGCTGCCGTCTTCGACGACCAGGAGCTTGATCGGCAGAGCCGGGTTTTCGTCCATCTGCGCGCCCGCCGTAGCCGGCCCCAACCGCTCCGCCGGGGAGATCGCCCGGCCGGTCGCAGGGATCGTCCGACTCGTGCGTATCGGTGGAACGGAAATCCGGTGTGAGCGCCCGGAGGCCGCGGCCGGGGCACGCGAACCGGCTCGACCTGCTGCTGCGCCTGGCGGTGCCCGTCCCGGCCGTGCTGGCGGCGCGTTGGTCGTGCCCGCGAGGCCTTCCGGGTTGCGCCTAAAGTTTCCTCCACGCGATGCCGCTCGATACCCCGGTGCGGGCGCCACCCTCGGCACGCGGGAGGACACCCATGGCTGCCATTCTCGGCGCTCTGAAGGGCGCCTCCCGAGCCCTGATCCTTCTGCTCGTCGTCGGCGCCATCCCCGGCCTGGCGCTCCTCGTCGCCGTCACCGCCGAGGGCGTCTTCGGCCTCGGGTTCAAGACGATCTTCTTCGGCATGCTCGCTCTCGAGATCTTGCTCGGAATCGGCGCGCTGTTCGGCATCGCGACCGAGATCGAAGCAAGCCACTCCAGATCGCTCGGGGAATCCGCCGCCGAGTCGGCCGCGCCGAGCCCGGAGCCCCGGGGATAGTCGCGAGGCGTGGGTCGTCTTCTGACCATCGTGCTGTTCCTGGCGGCCGGCTACTGGCTCGTGAACGTGATCGACCCGAGCTCCGCGGTCCGCGTCGACGGCCGTCAGGTCACCGTTCGAACCGACGACTTCGAGGCGCGCTTCGCGCGGCTCGGGCCGATCTCCGATTCCTACATGATCTTCGGCGGGACCAACAAGCAGCCGAAGAACAGCGTCATGCACGCATCGGTAACCACACTGGCCATGCGGCACGCCGAGCTTATCCACCAGAGCTACCCGGACTTCCACAAGTGCAGCTCGCCGGGAGCCGCGCAGGCGAAGCGGTGGATCGATCAGATGAATTTCATCGGGGCGAACCGCAGCGCGCGGAAGGGGCTGATCGAGGTCGTCGACCTGCACGATCGCTCGCTCCGAAGCGGCGGTGAGCGCGTATGTCTGAAGGTGAGCGGCTCGGAGCTCGCGCTCGAGTCGCTCCACCTGCGTGCGGACGGAAGCGACGTGACGCGGCAGTTCGAACCGGCATTCGGCCGCATGAAGTTCTACCTCGCCGAAGAGGTCGAGCTTCCGGACTGCCGTTCCTACCTGCGCTGAACCTACCCGCGGCGACGTCGGGCTGGACGAGCCATCCGTCTGGCTGCCCGCGATCGGCGTATCGCCCTCACCAGCCCTTGATCCACATCTCCTCGTCCTCGTAGACCTTCTCGTCCTCGGCCGCGGCCTCCTCCGCGTCCGCCTCGACCCTGCGGCCGGGCTTCGCGCTCCCGAGCACCTCGCGGTAGAACTCGTGCTGGATCAGGAGACTCATGATCTCGTTCGTTCCGGTCCAGATCTGAACGAGTCGGGTGTCGCGCAGCATCTTCTCGATCGGGAAGACGTTCGTGTATCCGATCCCGCCCACGATCTGCATGGCGAGATTGCACACCTCCCAGGCCGTGTCGGTGGCGAACTTCTTGGCCTCGCTCACCAGGCGCCGGGTCGAGGGGAGCCCGGCGTCGACGCTCCGGGCTGCCGCGAGCGTGAGCGCCCGGGCGGCGTCGAGGCGCGTGATGGCATCCGCCACCTTGAAGCTCACGCCCTGGAAGTGGCGGATCTTCTGGCCGAAGGCCTTTCGGCGCTCGCTGTAGCGCACCGCCACCTCGAGGGCTGCGCGCGCCATCCCGAGCGAAGCCCCTGCGGAGGTCAGCCGTTCCGGCACCATCATGGTATCGAAGATCCCGGCCCCACCGTTGAGCTCGCCCACAAGGTTCGACTCCGGAACCCGCACGTCCCGGAACACGAGGCGTCCCGTCCCGGCGCCCCGGGTTCCGAGGAGCTTGTAGAGATACTTCGTCTCGACGCCCGGACGATCCCGCTCGATCAGGAGCAGGCTGAGGCGGTCGTGGGGCTTCCCCTGTGGGTTCGTGTTGCAGTAGACCAGGAAGAAATCCGCCCCGTCCGCGGCTACGACGAAGCGCTTCTGCCCCTTCACCGTGAAGGTGCCGTCCGCCAGCTCCGCGCGTGTCGTGGCGCCGAAGAAGTCCGAGCCGCCGCGGGGCTCGGTCAGAGCCTCGGCGGAGACGAGGCTCCCCCGCAGCAGGGGTTTCAGGAACTTCTCCTTCTGCTCATCCGTCCCGAATCCGTGCAGGGCCTCGCCGACGATGGAGGGCATGGAGAAGGCGCAGCCGAGCGCCGTACCCAGGACACCGATCTCCTCCAGGGCGGCGATCTCGGCCGACCAGCTCATGCCCCGGCCGCCGTACTCGATCGGAAATCGCACACCCAGGAGGTTGCGGTCGCCCAGGGCCTTCACGTAATCCCTCGGATACGTGACCTCGTCGCGGTCCATCCGCTTGAGCAGGTCCGAGGAGACCTCGTTCTCGACGAAGTCGCGCACCTCGTCCCGCAAGGCGACCTCCTCTCGGGTCAGAAAGACGTCCTGCAACATCTCGCTTCTCCTTCAGGCGCAAGACGGGCTGCACCAGACCTCGATGAGCTCGGAGATCGCTCTACCGGACCGGCGGGAGCGCCGGCCGCGGCATCCCCTCACGTGGTGACCTGTCTCCAGTCGCCTTTTCGAATCCTGGGATCGTCGGAATGCTTCACGAAGTACTCGACCATCACGTCGATGTACGACGACACCGGCGGGCAGGAGATCCCGTGCTTCGCGAGCGCGGGCGCGACGTGGGTCCTGTCGTACTCGACCGGGTAGAAGGAGTGCTCGAAGGCCTCGGAGGGCACTCCGGTCAGCTTCTCGAACATCGGCAAGCGCCCCATCGGCCGCATCAACGGGGCGGGGAGCACGAGCCAGGGCTTCGACTTGCCGAGGGTGGCGCAGGCCAGCTCGAAGAACTCCAGGTAGGTGAGCGGCTCGGGGTCGACCAGATGGAACACCTTTCCGACCGAATCGTCGTCTTCGAACAAGGCGTAGAAAGCGTCCGCGATGAAATCGACGGGACCGAAGTGGAACTTGTTGTCTCCGGTATTCGGGACCACGCGATGCATGTTGCGCGCGATCATGGTCAGCGCGTAGTAGGGCCCGTCGATCTTCTCGATCGCGCCCGTCCGAGAGTGGCCGACCACGGTCGTGGGCCGGAAGATGACCGTGGGGATCGAATCGCGGCGCTCGCGCACGAGCTGCTCGGACAGGAACTTGGTCTCGTCGTAGTTGTTCTTGAACCCCTGCCCCAGATCCAGATCGTCTTCGCGGAAGACTCCCGTGTGTTTTCCCGCCACGGCAATGGTGCTTGCGTGCGCGAAGCGCCGCAGAGATCGGACCCCTCCGAGGAAATCGAGGACGTGGCGCGTTCCGTCCACGTTCATGCGCATCGAGACGTCGCGTGGCGCCGAGAGATTGTAGAGCGCCGCGAGATGGATCGCGTGGGTGACCCGCTGCTTCAGCTCGTCCGCGACCGCGGTGTCCAGCCCCAGACCGGCCTGGGAGATGTCGCCGGAGAACACCTTCACGCGCTCGCGCTTTCGGGGGTCGGGGACCCGGTCGTCCAGAAAGCTCTCCAGCCGCTCCCGAAAGCGGCCGTGCTCCAGCAGGTACAGGTCGCAGTCCTCCTGCTCGAGGTAGTGCGACACGATGTAGCGGCCGATGAAGCCGCCCGCTCCCGTGCAGAACAGAGCCTTCTCACTCATGGGTGGGTCCACCTCGGATGCGCGTCGAGAGTGCGGCCCCCGTTGCGGCCGAACCCCCACGGTGGCGAAGGGAGCGACGGCCGTCAAGAAACCCGCGCACGCCGCCGCGAACCGGTTGACCCGCCCATGCCAGAGGTGTATGTACAAGAAGGCGACGGGCGCCTTCCCCGCTCGCTGGGAGCGGGGCCGCGAAAGAGGCTCCGATGACCGATTTCGACTACTCGCCGGCGGGCGTCGAGGTCCGCGAGGACCTCCGAGACGCTCATCGCCGTCTCTGGGAGCACGTCCGCTCGCCCGGCACGTGGTGGACGGGGACGCAGCGGGTCGCCATCGCCGCGGAAGCCCGCGCCGCCGTCAACTGCTCCCTCTGCGGGGAACGGCAACAGGCTCTGTCCGCCGACGCCGTCCGGGGTGAACACGACTCGGCGGCGTCGTTGCCGGAGACGACGGTCGAGGCCATCCATCGCATTCGGACCGATCCGGCGCGGCTCTCGCGGCGCTGGTTCGACGGCGTGATCGCGGGCGGTCTCGCCGAGACGGCGTACGTGGAGCTGGTCGGCGTCGTCACGCTGGTGACGGGCCTGGACTACTTCGCGCGATCGCTCGGGCTTCGGCCCTTCCCGTTGCCGGAGCCGCTCCCCGGCGAGCCGTCGCGCCACCGGCCCGAGTCGGCGAAGCCGGGCACCGCGTGGGTGCCGATGATCGCGCCCGAGGACGCCGTCGGCGCGGAGGCGGACCTGTACCCGGACTCGCCGTTCATCCCCAACATCATGCGGGCCCTGAGTCTCGTACCGGAGGAGGCTCGGGCCCTACGGAACTCCTCCGACGCCCACTACGTCCGGGTGCCGGAGATCGGCGACCCTTCGGTCCGCCGGTCGCTCGACCGCATGCAGATGGAGCTCGTCGCTGCGCGGGTCTCGGCGCTCAACGAGTGCTTCTACTGAACGACGGCGCATGCAACACTGCTCCGTGCGAGCGGTCAGTTCCATGGCGCCGAGGTCGATCTCACGGCGGTGAACGGCAGCGCGGACAGCGACGCGGGCGTCGAGCACGGGGGGCGTCTCATGGCCTTCACCGACGCGGTGATGGGCGACGACCCGGAGACCCTGGAGAGAGCGCGCGAGGCGCTGAGGGCGGTGCTCCCGCCCGAGAGCTTCGTCGACGCCGCGGCCACGATCGCTGCATTCAACGTCGTCGATCGCATCGCCGACGCCACCGGGATCCCGCTCGACCCGATGCTGGAAGGAATGAGCGCCGAGGTTCGCCGAGAGCTCGAGCTGGCGCGTTTCGCCTCCTCGGCGAACACCCCCGGCGCGAGCTGACGGGTCCAGAATGAGGCCAGGTACCACGAAGACGACGGTCGATCAGATGGCACGTGAGTGCGTGGCGAACCGGCTGCGGATGCTGTCGCGCGTGATCACGGGCCTCTACGAGGACGAGTTCCGCCCGATCGGCCTCACGGTGAGCCAGATGATCATCCTGGTGCTCACCGAACGGCGAAAAGAGCTCCGCGCGGTGGAGATCGCTCGGACCCTGCGGATGGATGCCTCGACCGTGAGCCGGAACCTGGAGAGGATGCGGTCCCGCGGATGGCTGGAGACGCTGCCGCGCGAGGACGACCGCTCGCGTCCGATCCGGCTCACGACGAGTGGCAGGCAGGTGCTGCGGGAAGCCACGCTCTACTGGGAGAGCGCCCAGGCGAAGGCGGTCTCCATCCTGGGAAGCGAGGGCGTGACGGTCCTGCGCCGCGTCACCGACAACTTGAACTCGGGAGAGCCCGCCGACCGAGGCGACCGTCTCCCAACCGAGGAGGACCCGAAATGGGACACCTAAGCCTGCGCGATCCCCACGTGGAGCTACAGAAGCGGCTCGACAAGAACCCGATCGGGGCGCCCGCCACCGAGGAGCTCTTCGAGATCCTGCGGCTCCGCTTCAGCGACGAGGAGGCGCAGATCGGCGCCCGGATGCCGATGACGCCGGCCCCGCTCGCGCTGCTCAGCCGCCGCACCGGCGAGGCGCCGGAGCGGCTCGAGGCCAAGCTCGACCGCATGGCCGAAAAGGGTCTCGTCCTGGACTTCGAGACGAAGGGGCGCCGCTTCTTCATGCTCGCCCCGACGGTCATCGGCTTCTTCGAGTTCACCTTCATGCGCTTGCACAAGGACCTGCCGAACAAGAAGCTCGCGGATCTCCTCTCGGTGTACATGCACGACGACACCTTCGCACACAACGCATTCCGCGGTGACACACAGATCGGGAGAGCCCTGGTCCACGAGAAGGCGCTATCCGATGACGTGCGAGCCGAAATCCTGCCCTACGAGCAGACGTCGGAGATCCTGAAGAAGGCCGAGCTTCGCGCCGTCGGCCTCTGCTACTGCCGGCACAAGGCGGAGCATCACGGCACCCCCTGCAAGAAGCCCATGGAGACGTGCACGACCCTGAACGAAAACGCCGAATGGGTGATCCGGCGCGGCTACGGCCGGGAGGTCTCAGCCGAAGAGGCGCTCGACATCGCGGCCCGGACGCGCGACGAGCGCATGGTGCACATCGGCGACAACGTAAAGAACAACGTGAGCTACATCTGTCACTGCTGCGGCTGCTGCTGCGGGCAGCTCAGCGCGATCAGCCGCAACGGGATCCGGAACGCGGTCCACACCAGCAACTACATGGCCGGCGTGGACGCCAAGAAGTGCAAGGCCTGCGGCCGCTGCGTCAAGAGCTGCCCCGTGATGGCGATCGAGATCAAGGCGACCGGCTTCGGCGAGGCGAGCGCCCGCGTCGACGAGGAGATGTGCCTCGGCTGCGGCGTCTGCAACGTCACCTGCAAGAACGGCGCGATGAACATGACGCCCCGGGCCAAGCGGGTGTTCACGCCCGAGGACAACATGGACCGGCTGGTTCGGGCTGCCGTCGAGCGCGGCACCATCCACCACATGCTGTTCGACGATCCCGACAGCGTGTCCAGCCGGGGCATGAACCTGGCGCTCGGGGTACTGCTCGCCCTTCCCCCGGCGAAGCAGCTCCTGGCGATCGAGCAGGTGAAGTCGACGTTCGTGAAGACGATCGTCGGCGCCGCCCGGAAGCGGGCCGAGGCGGGCTCCGCCCGCGCGGAGTCCGGCTAGGCGTCGTAGGGCGGCTTCCCCTTGGGCCAGCCCGTCTCGACTTCCCGCGCGTAGACGTCGTACAGGACGTTCACGAGGTCAGCGTGGCGGATCAGGATGCGCATGTCCCCGGTGATCTTGATGGTGCCCTTGAGGCCGGCCTCGATCGGGTCGACGATGGCGGCGGCGATGCCCTCGAAGACCGAGGCGGGAAACTCGAAGATGAAGTCGAACTCCTTGCGCGGGGGCGACTCTGCGAGTTCGGAGTATTCCGTGCAACTGCCGTCGTCGAAGTGCACGACGAAGAACAGGCTCTTGCCGCCTGAAACGTAGGGCGAGGCGCCGTCGCCGCGCAGCTCGGCCAGCATCTTGTACCTCCCGCGGGGCGCGTTCTTCTCGACGTCGGGGTTCCCATTGAGAAGGTCCTGCAGCGCGTTGTACCAGGCCAGCGTGTAGATGTCGGGCATCGAACTCCTCTCAGTAGGTGCGGTCTCGTCGCTTCCAGGTCTCGGGAAGGCCGAAGTCCCGAGCGACGAGCTTGAAGGCGACGTAGCCGGGCGCAGCGCTGACGCCGTTTCCCGCGCAGGTGTAGAGGCCCTCGATCTCGGTGCGGCCGCTGCCGCTGGGGATGTCGCCCATCTCGAGGCGGCCCGCGTTCTTGAATCGCCCGTGGCCGAAGTCGCCCTCGGGCATTCCCATTTCGCGCTCGATGTCAAAGGGCGTGTAGAGCGCGTCGGCGATGACGTTGTTGCGTGTCATGTTGGGGGCGTACTTCTCCCAGAGCGCGAGGAAGCGGGCGTTGTACGTCGCGCTGACCTCGTCCCACTCCTTCTCGCTCAGGTCGGACGCGCGCGGGAAGAAGTACCAACCGTTCATGGCGTGCTTGCCGGGCGGAGCCTGGCTCGAGTCCCACAGCGTGTTCACCCAGGTTCCAGCCGCGGGTAGGCTCGGCGGCTTCCCGCCAAACGCCTCCAGGATGTACTCGGAGACCTGCTGGGACGTCTCGTAGCCCACGATCGTGTAGAAGCAGCGGTTGAGGTCGGCCTCGTGCTGGGCCGACTTGTACTCGGGCGGCGCGTGGAGCGCGAACGAGGGCGTACCCAGGCAGTGCTCGGGTCCGAAGCGCCAGTTGTCCAACAGCTCGCACATGCCCGGCGTGATGCGATCTCGGCCGATCAGGTCGATGAAGGTCGTACGGATGTCCAGATTCGAGACGACGATCTTCGCCTCCACCTCGCGGCCGTCTTCGAGCCGGATGCCGCGCGCGCCGTCGTCGCCCATGAGGATCTCGCGAACCCGGTGGTTGTAGCGGAGGTCCACCCCTTCGTTGAGGCACGCGCTGGCCATGGCGTGCCCCAGCATGTGGGTGCCTCCCACCGCGAGGTAGTGGATACCGCAGAGCCACACAACGCAGATCATGAAGGCCAGGCCGCCGCTCGTGTGCGGGTCGGCGCCCCACTCGAGGCACTGGCGATAGAGGACCGCGCGCAGCTCGTCGCACTCGAAGCACTCGTCGATGAGCTGCTTGGGCGTCTTCTGCATGTCTTCGACCGCGAAACCCAGATCCAGCCAGAGATTCAAGAGCTCCTGGCGCGTATGGTCGGGATTGGTGGGCATGTAGAGCATGGCGGCGAGATAGCGGTCTTTTTCCATGACCTTGCGTCGGATCTCGTTGAAGCGCTCCGCGTCGCGCTTCGAGTAGCGGGCGATGCTGCGGTGGGTCTGCTCCTCGAGTTCGGGCGTGTAGATCAGGATCGGCGGTCGCCCATCGGCGAAGGCGATGCCGACCTGGCACTCCGGCTTGATCATACGCGCGCCGTAGCTGCGCAGATCGAAGTCGTGGTAGAAGGGCATGTAGTCGATGAACTCCATGTACTGGGCATGGAGGTTGTGCCAGAACCCCGGGACGGTGGCCTCCGAGGTGTGGACGGCGCCGGCCTCCTCGTGACGGCTCTCGAAGACGCCCACCTTCTGCCCCGCACGGGCCAGGTAGGCAGCGGCGCACAGCCCGTTGTGGCCGCTCCCGACGATCACGGCGTCATACTTGGCGTCCGGCATGGTTGCCCTCCGTCGTGAGTTTCATGAGTCGGTGCAGGCGCAGCGGCAGGAAGAGTCGGCGAGGCCGCGAGCGCACGCGCAGGCGTCCCCGCAGGTGCTCGACGAGCGGGTTGGCACGCCCCTGGAGCAGGCGCAACAGAGCCTGGTAGGAGCCGTTGATGGATGAGTCCAGCGGCGCGCACTCGCCGTCGAAGATGACGATCTCGTCGCCCCGGAAATCGAGCGTCACACTCGTATCCTGGTCCGACGCAGACATCGCGATGCGCCCGCGCATGCGAACGGCCTGCCTGCGCTTCTTCTCGAACTCGGCGAGGTCCTGCACGAGGTACTGCTGGACGATGTGGGCGAGGCCGCTCGCGGCCTGCTCGTCCAGTCGCACGGGCACGGGATCCGTCGCCAATCCGCTACCTCCACCACCGCTCCAGGTCGTAGTCCCCGGCGATGATCTGGAGCGCGTTGTAGGCCGGAGCGAAGGTCACGAAGCCGTGCGGGTGCTGGGTGGCGCCGCACAGGTACAGATTCTTGACCGGTGTCGTGTACTGCGCCAGCTCCGGGAGGGGGCGTCGGTCGAGCATGTTGTCGAGGTCGATCAGGCCGCCCATCCAGTCGCCCTGGACCATGTTGGGGATGCGCCGCTCGATGTCGAGTGGCGTGTAGGTGGCCCAGCGCAAAATGGCGTCTTCGTCGAGGTTCGGAGCCACGTCTCGCCACTTGTCGATGCAGCGCCGGCCGTAGTCGCGGGCGACCCGGTCCCACGCCTCGGGGCCGCCCTCAGCCAGGGCGTAGGGGGCGAAGTGACGGATCAGGCCGGTGTACTGCCCCTCGGGTGCGTCGCTCGGGTCGAAGAGCGAGTTCACCGCGCAATTCGGCCGGGGGTCCGGCAGACGCCCGGCGCGCGCCTCCGCGAAGTGGCGGGTCAGATCCTCGGGGCTGTCGTAGCCGACGTTGATGACCCAGGCGCGGTTGACGTCGGGATCGAAGTCGGCCGCCACGTACTCGGGGGCTCGACTCAGCGCCAGGTGGACGCTGAAGAACGACCAGTCCATGTGCGGAAACTTCTCGACTTTCGCGCCAAAGCCATCTGGAAGATCGCTCGCTTCGAGCATCTTTCCGAAAGTCTGCTCCAGGTTGATGGAGCTGGCCACGACGTGACGCGCGCGAATCTCGCCGCCGTCCTCGAGTGCGACGCCCACCGCCTTGCCGCCCTCGGTCAAGATCCGCTCCACTCCGTGCTTCAGGAAAACACGCCCGCCCGCCTGCCCGAAGGCCTCCCAGAGTGCGTGGGCGAGGGCGTGGGAGCCGCCGACGCAGAGGTGCCAGTTGTCGATCTTGCCGACCAGCAGCGGAAACGAGGTCGCCAGTCCCTTGCGATCCGGCGAGTAGCCCGCCACCGCTGCGTGGAAAGCGAGGTGGGCCTTTACCTTGGGACTCTCGAAATGCTGGTCCAGGAACTGATTGATGCTGATGCGGCGCAGGTGCACGCTCAGAAACTCCGCCTTGTCTTCCACCCCCCACGCGACCAGCGCCTTGGTGATGTCCTTCATGGAGATGGGCGGCGAGTACATCAGCGTCAGGAGGATCATGTCGAGATAGCCCTTCGTCTCCTCGTAGAGCCGTCGAAAGGTGTCGCCGTCCTTCTGCGAGAAGCGGGCGATCGATGCGCAGGTCTTGTCCAGGTCGGTGTGGACGGTAAGCGCCGTGCCGTCGTTGAAGACCGATGCCATCTGAACGGGCGGGCGCACGTAGCGCAGGCCATGCTCGTGAAGCTCCAGGTCGTCGTAGACCGGGCAGACGCCCACGAGCGTGTGGTAGTTGCAGTGCACGTTGTGGAGAAACCCGGCCTTGGTGATTTCCTCGGTGCACAGGCCCCCGCCCTCCTCGGCGCGCTTCTCGAAGATGGCGACCTCGAAGCCGCAGCGGGCCAGGTAGGTGCCCAGAGCCAGTCCGTTGTGCCCGGCCCCGATGATCACCGCGTCGTAGGTCGCGTCGGCCAAGATTCGATCCTCCCCCATGCAAGAGACGTCCGGAAAGTCTAGCGGGCGGGCGAGCGGGGACGTATGATCGCGGTCATCCTTTGTCGGACCGCGTCCGGTGACCCCTTCGAACCCTTCCGGCTGGCTCGCCGCCGCTTTGGCGGCGGCCTCGCGTCAAGCGCCGCGTGTGAAGGCGCGCGCCTCCGCTACTCATCCGCCATGAACCCGTAGCGGTAGTCCGTCGGCGGGAGGTAGGTCTCCTTGATCGTGCGCGGGGAGACCCAGCGCTCGAGGTTGAGCCACGTGCCCGCCTTGTCGTTCGTGCCCGAGGCTCGCGAGCCGCCGAAGGGCTGCTGCCCCACCACCGCTCCCGTGGGCTTGTCGTTGATGTAGAAATTGCCGGCGGCGTTGCGCAGCGCTCGCGTCGCCCGAACGATGGCGAAGCGGTCACGCGCGAAGATCGCGCCTGTGAGCGCGTAGGGGCTGGTGGTATTGCAGAGCTCCATCGCTTCCTCGTACCGATCCGCCGGATACACGTGGACCGCCAACACGGGGCCGAAGATCTCCTCGCACATCAACTTCGAACGCGGGTCTCGGCTCTCCACAACGGTCGGCTGGACGAAATAGCCCTCGCTGCTGTCGTAGGTGCCTCCGCAGAGGATCTCCAGGTTGGGATCGCTCTTTGCGAACTCGATGTATTCCGTAATCGTCTTGAAGGCGCTCTCATCGATCACGGCGTTCATGAAGTTGCGGAAGTCGCAGACGTCTCCCATTCGGATCGTGGCGATCTCGTCGAGCATCCGCTCCTTGAGTTCGGGCCAGAGCGTGTCGGGAACGTAGGCGCGGCTGGAGGCCGAGCACTTCTGCCCCTGGTACTCGAACGAACCGCGCACCAGGGCCGCCGTGAGCTCGGCCACATCGGCCGAGCTGTGCGCGAAGATGAAGTCCTTCCCGCCGGTCTCGCCCACGATCCGGGGATACGACTGGTACTTCCGAATGTCGGTGCCGATGGTCAACCAGATCGTCGAAAACACGTAGGTCGAGCCGGTGAAGTGAACGCCCCCGAGATCGGTGTGGTTCAGCACGGGTGGCCCGATCACCGGCCCCGACCCGGGAACGAGGTTGATGACGCCGTCCGGCATCCCGGCTTCCTTGAGGACCTGCATGACGTAGTACGCCGGCAAGACGGCGCTGGAGGCGGGCTTCCACACGACCGCGTTGCCCATCAACGCCGGGGCGGTCGGCAGGTTGCCCGCGATCGATGCGAAATTGAAGGGAGAGATCGCAAAGACGAAACCCTCCAGCGGCCGATGTTCCATGTAATTGAGCACCTGCTGCGTGGAGAGCGGCTGATCGTCGTAGACCTGCGTCATGAAGTACGGGTTGAAGCGCCAGAAATCGATCAGCTCGCAGGCAGCGTCGATCTCGGCCTGGTGGCAGGTCTTGCTCATGTTGAGCATGGTCGCGGCGTTCACTTTGTAGCGGTACTTGCCGGCCAGCAATTCCGCGGCTTTGTGCAGCACGGTGGCCCGCGACGACCAATCCATCTCGCTCCAGGCGACCTTCGCCTCGTTCGCGGCGTCGATTGCGAGATCGGCCTCCTTGGGACTCGCGCGGTGGTAGCTGCCGAGCGACTGGTGGAGCGCGTGGGGAGGCTTCATTTCCACCAGATCGCCTGTCGACACCTCCCGACCGCCGATGATGCAGGGCACCTCGACGGGATTGCTCAGCATGCTCTCAAGCTCTTTCTTCAGGGCTTCGCGCTCCTGGCTTCCCGGCTCGTACCCGAGCACGGGCTCGTTCTTTGGCTCGCGAATCTGGAACAAACCGTTGAACATGGGCCTTCCTCCGTGTTGCGCCGGTGCACGCGGCGTCGCTCCGGTTCGTGCTGGATCCAGCGCGAACCGAGACCATACCCTGCCCAGCAGGAAAATGGAGAACAAACATCGGCAATTGGGGGCGGTTGGTGTCAGGAGGCGTTCACGGTCGCTTCGCAGTGCGGCTCGGAAGACATGCGAGCGGATCCACCGCGCGTTTGGCGAAGCGCACCTCGAAGTGAAGGTGTGGACCGCTGGAGGCGCCCGATGAGCCCATATCGGCGATCACCTGACCCTGTCGGATGTGGGCTCCGTCGAGCACGAAATTATCCTGGAGGTGCGCGTAGACGGTCTCGTAACCGCCAGGGTGCTTCAGGATCACGACGCGTCCGTAGCCGCGCTTGCGTTCGCTGAAGACGACCTCTCCCGGCGCGGCCGCGCGCACCGCCGCCCCGTAGTACCCGGAGATGTCGATCCCGCGGTGCGTCTTCTCTCCGCGCCGCCCGAAGCCCGACGTGACCTCCCCGTTCGCCGGCCAGCGAAATGCGACCGAGGGCCCCGGGCCACTCGGATCTCCGCACGACGACGGGGAACCCGAATCCGCGTGCTGCTTGCCCTGTTCGGGTTCCACGGATTGCAGCGGTCCCGCGGGTCGCGCCTCCTCGCCGTGGGCGCACGCGAGAGCAACACACATCCCGATGAGGCCCAGCGCCGCCGCGGGCGTGCAGTTTCGAGCGTGGGGCGTCTCCATCGCATGCGTTGATCGTCATGCGGGGCGGCCGCCTTGAGAGAGCAACGCAGCCATCCACGTTTTCACCGGAAGAACGCTTCGGCAAACTCCCGCGCACCCAGGGAATCCGGGGGGCGATGCGACCGTGACTCGCGTCACAGATCGCTGCTCCTGCGGATGCGTGGCGGAATCAGCCGTGGTGGTGCACCCACTGCATGTAACGCGATATGCTGTGGCGATGAGCCAGCACGGGGCGACGCGTGACTTGCAGCAGATCACCTCCCCGAGGAGGTCCTGAGTGGTCCGGCGTGCACTCGTGCGCAGCTACACCATCGCCCGAAGGATCGTGGTGACCGTAGTCGGCACAACGGTCGTCCTGTTCGGGATCGCAATGATCGCGCTTCCGGGTCCGGCGGTGCTGGTGATACCGCTCGGACTCGCGATTCTCGGTCTCGAGTTCGCCTGGGCGAGACGCTGGCTCCACCATCTCAAGCAACGAACCCACGACGCGGCCAACCAGCTGCGCGGGACTCGCGGCCCCTGATCAACCAGCCGCTGGGCTGCCGGCAGCGCGCACCGCTGGCGTTTGCCGCGCAGAGCCGGCCCGGCCCCGCGTCACCAGGATCATGAGAGCCGGCGCCAGGGTCACGTCGGCCAGGAATGCCATTACCGTGGCGAAGCCGCAGAGAAGGCCGAAGACGACCACGTTCGTCATGTAGGCGAGCGTGAAGACGAGAAAACCGGCTGCGAGCACGACCGAGGTGAAGAGCATCGCCGCGCCGGTCGTCTCCAGTGTCTCCCGCACCGCCCGGTACGGATCCCCTGTCTCCTCGTAGCGGCGATTGAATCCGTGCATGAAGTGGATCGTATCGTCGACGGCCAGGCCGATGA
Source organism: Myxococcales bacterium (assembly GCA_029863845.1). Lineage (GTDB taxonomy): Bacteria > Myxococcota_A > UBA9160 > UBA9160 > SMWR01 > JACZXC01. The sequence continues at coordinate 1,243 of JAOTUO010000035.1, read as the reverse complement.
TGATTCCCCCGATCAGCAGCGTAGACATGTCCAGGGCAATGCCCAGCCAGCCCATGACGCCGAGTGTGAGCAGAATCGGCGCGAGATTCGGGACCATGCTGAGCGCGCCGCGCCCCAGACTCCCGAGAAGGAAGATCATCAGCGGAGTAATGATGAGAAGCGCCATGACGTAGGACCGCGCCATGGTGACATTGAAGGTCGCGGCCGCGCGAGCCATCACGGCGCTGAATCCTGTCAGGTGAAAACGAACCTCGTCGCCCAGGATCGCCTCGACGTGCCACCGCATCTTCTCGAGAAATTCCGGATAAAGCATCCAATCGACCCATGGAATCTTCATGCTGACGCGAGCCTTGGAAAACCGCGAGTCGACCAGCTCTTCGAGATCGTCCGAGCCGCTGCTCTCGAAGAGCAGCAACTCCTGCGCCACGAGTGGACGGCCGTCCGGAATCGCGTAGTAATCGGCACGGTTCTCGTTCAGCGCCCGGTGGGTCTCTTTCAGGACGTCGACGACCGACACCGTCTTGCCGATGAACAGGTCGCGGTGCCGGATCGACTGATTCGCCGTCGCGAGCTCCTCGATCCGCCTCAGAAGCTCGGGCGCGTGCAGGCCGTTCTCCTCCCCCGTCTCCACGACCGCCTCGAGCGTCACCGCTCCCCTCAGCTCGCGGTCGATCAGCTCCGTCGCTGCTCGGAGAGGATCACCGTCCGGAAACCAGGTCATGTAGTCGTTGGCGACGCGCAGTTGGCCGGCGCCCACACCGGACAGAGCAAGAACCAGGGCCGACGCGGCGACCACCGTCCAGGGGCGTTGGGCCGAGTACTCGCCACACCCTACGACCAGCCGCCGCAGCCACGCACGCTTCGGCCGCACCGCGCGCCCCTCGCCGCGCAGGGGTACCACCGCCAGCAGGGCCGGCAGCAGCACCACCGAGAAGGCCATGGCGATCAGCACACCCAGCGGACCGACGACACCGAGTTCGCCGACCGGCGCCACCTCCGCCCAGGCGAAGGAGAACAGGCCCCCGGCGGTCGTCAGACTGGTCATGAGCACCGCCAGCCCGGAATGCCCCAGGGCGTAGGTGATGGCCTCCCGGCGGCGAAATCCCCGATCGAGCCGCTGGAGGAAGACCACAAGGATGTGGACCGAGTAGCAGACGCCGACCGTAAGCAGGAAAGAAGGAAGGATCTCCGTGGTGAGGGAGAGGGGGATTTCCAGAAGCACCATGATACCCAGCGTCGACAC
>JAOTUO010000321.1 GCA_029863845.1 Myxococcales bacterium | reverse complement strand
GTCCAGAGTCGCTTGCAGGCGATCGTGCAGGTCTGGCAACCGATGCACTTGTTGAGGTCCATCACCATCGCCAGCTGTCGCTTGCTCGGCGCCACCGTCTACCTCCTCACCGTGGGAACGGCCTCGAGCTTCAACGGCTCGGCCACAGCCGGACGCCACGGGGCTCCGTCCGGATCGAGGAGCGCATCGACACGGGGCGGGGCGATGGTACGGGCTTGCATGTGCGGGTCCTCCTCCGCTGGCGGGCGAAATGGGTCAGCGCGTCGGCGAGCGAGTCGACGAGGTCGCGCGGGAAGGTCGGTTTCTCTTCGGCGGGGGCCCTTGGGACGTGTACGATGCGCAGGACCTCGCCGTGTTCGAGGTGATGCGGAAGGGCGAGTTCCGACTCGGGCACCAGGACGAGCCGCGGGATCGCTTCCCAGGAGAAGCCCTCCACCAGCACCAGGTCGAGGCTCTGCGGCAACGCGGCCAGCGCGGCGGCCAGCCGCGGGCCGGCGTCGCGCTCGCTCTCGCGCCGCGTGAAGGTGGCGATCTGTTCGTGCGAGATGAGCGCCACCGCCTCGGCACCCGATTCGTACAGGCGATAGGAGTCCTTGCCGGGGCGATCCGCCAGGAAGCCGTGCGACGTGTGCTTGACCGCGGCGACCGCGAGTCCGCGCTCGCCGAGTGCGGGGATCAGACACTCCAGGAGCGACGTCTTGCCGCTCCCCGAGCGACCCACGACTCCGACCACGCCGGGTGCGCCGTTGCTCTCGCGAAGGGTCGCCGCCACCGCTTCTCCCGGGTCCTCTCGGACTTCCTGAGCCTCCGTGCCGGGGCCCGAGGCCCCGGGGCCGAGATACACGGTAGACGAGGGACCGCGGGAAGCAGCATGACGCCGGTCATATCCGCAGCTCGCGCGCGACCCCTAGCTTGCGGGGCGAGCCACAGGAGAAGGGATGACCCCCGGCGCCGTCCGTCGCGCGCTGCATGCCGCGCACTCCCTCACCTCCGTGCTGCTGATCGCGACCGGGCTGCTGCTCTGGGATCCCGATCTCCGCGCCCGCCTCGTGGGCGGCTACGGACGCCAGGTCCTGGACGGACACCTGTGGATCGGCTGGGTCTTCCTCGCGGCCCCGATCGTCGCCGTGGTCGTGGCCGCCCGCCCCATCCTGCGCGACCTGGCGCGGCGACTCGGTCCCCCGGATCCGCCCTTCGCCTGGCGCAAGGTCCACATCGTGGCCAGCCTGGCGATGACCTTTCTGCTGGGAGCCAGCGGTCTGGTCCTCTGGGTGGACCTCGACCTGCCGATCGCGGCGCTCGACGCGGCGCTCGAGGTTCACCTGGCGGCCACCTGGCTGCTGACGGCCTCGATCCCCGTCCATCTCGTCGTCGCACGGCGCCAGATCGTCGCCCGGACGCGCGGGATCCTCGGGCTCGTCCCGGAATCCGAGCTCCGGCCTCCCTTCTTCGACGAGGACGGCCCCTGAAGCCGGCGCCAGGCGCCGGCGCGTATGACCCGCGTCATAACGCCTGCTCGTACGCGGAGATAGAACCATACGTGGACCCGTGGCGACGCACGGACGCGCGAAGAGGAGGAGCTCTCGTGGGAACGGCGACTCCCCGTCGGAATGGAGGCAGCGGAGCGACCGAGGGCCGCTGGGCGGACGCGTATCGCAAGAAGTGGACCTGGGACAGCGTGCACTTCGGCAGCCACTCGGTGGACTGCTACCCGGGCGGCTGCGCGTGGCGGGTGTTCGTCAAGGACGGGAAGGTCGTGCGCGAGGAGCAGGCGAGCCTGCACGTGCCCGTCGAGCCCGGCATCCCCGACATGAACCCGATGGGCTGCCAGAAGGGCGCCTGCTGGAGCCACTGCCACTACTCGCCGGACCGCGTGACCCACCCGCTCAAACGCGTGGGCGAGCGCGGCGAGGGGAAGTTCGAGCGGGTGTCCTGGGACGAGGCCCTGTCCGACATCGCCGACGCCATGCTCGACGCCATCGAGGACCAGGGACCCGAGTCGATCGTCACGCTCTTGACGCCCGAGCCCGGCGCGGCGCCGGCGCGGCTCTTCACCAACTACCTGGGAACGCCGACGACGGACGGCAACGCGGAGTTCCAGGACTTCAGCCCCGGCTGGCACCTCACGTGGGGGCTGTACAACCCCGTGGCGACGATGGACGACTGGTTCCTGGCGGACCTGACGCTGATCTGGCACGCCAACCCGGTCTACACGAACATCCACTGGTACCACTACCTCGCCGAGTCCCGGTACAACGGCGGCGAGGTCGTGACCATCGCTCCCGACTACAGCCCCTCGGCGATCCACGCCGACTACCACCAGCCCATCCGCATCGGCACCGACGCCGCCTTCGCGCTCGCGCTGTGCAAGGTGATCGTCGACGCGGAGCTCTACCAGAAGCAGTTCGTGCAGGAGCAGACCGACCTGCCGCTGCTGGTGCGCTGCGACACCGGCCGCTTCCTGCGCGGCCCCGAGGTGATGGAGGGCGACCGCGAGGACCAGTTCTTCTGGTGGGACACGCTCACGGGCACGCTCGCGCCGGCGCCGCGCGCCACGCTGGCGACCACGGGCGTCGATCCCGCGCTCGAGGGGCGCTTCACCGCCACCCTGAAGGACGGCAGCCGCGTGGACGTCGAGCCCGTCTTCGAGCGCCTGCGCCGCCACCTCGAGGACTACAGCCCCGAGCGGGCGGGCGCGATCTGCCAGATCCACCCGGACAACATCCGCGCGCTGGCCCGCAAGGTGGCGACGCGCAAGACCAAGATCTTCATCGGCTGGAACTCCGGCAAGTACTACCACGGCGACCTGATGGAGCGCGCCATGGCGCTGCTGCTCGGACTCACCGGCAACTGGGGCAAGAAGGGAACCGGCACCCGCTCCTGGGCCATCATGGGCTACGACGGGGAGGCCTTCCAGGGCGAGAAGGAGGGCCCCGGCCAGGAGGCGGCGCTGAAGCAGATCGCGTCCCTGATCGCGATGCGCCGGCTCGTGGCTCAGCAGGACGAGACGCTTACCCTCGAGATGATGCAGAACCGCGTCGCCCGGGTCGCGGCGGAATTCAGCGGCGTCGGCTATCCGATGCCGCCGGCTTTCCTCTGGTACCACCAGTTCGGCTACAAGGAGCGCTGGAACGACCCCGAGAACAACGACCCGTCGATGAAGCGCAGCTTCGACGAGTACCTGCGCGAGGCCGTCGAGAAGGGCTGGTGGGACGCGAGCTACGCCAAGGCCTACGAGACGATCGAGCCCCGGGTGCTCTTCGAGGCGGGCGGCAACGTGCTGCGGCGGCAGCGCGGCGGACAGAAGCTCCTGCTCGAGCACCTGTGGCCGAAGCTCGCCATGATCGTCTCCTGCGACTACCGCATGACCACGACCGGGCTCTACTCCGACTACATCCTCCCCGCTGCCCAGCACTACGAGAAGCTCGGCTTCAGCATGCCTTCGGTACACCACCTGAACTTCGTGCTCTGCGACCACGCGGCGGAGCCCGAGGGCGATTCGCTTTCCGACTACGAGATCGGCATCCGGCTGCTCGAGAAGATCGAGGAGCGAGCGGCCGCCCGCGGGATCAGCGAGTTCAAGGGCATGAACGGGAGCCCCCGCAGCCTGAAGGGCCTCGTCGACAAGGTCACCCAGAAGGGAGCGCTCCGCGACCGGGAGGCGCAGTTCGACGACGCCATCCGCGACAACGCGGTCTACGGCGTGCTCCCGAAGGGCACCACCCTCCAGACCCTGCGCGAGAAGGGTCAGCTGCGCTTCACGAGCTGGGGGATGGTGGGCCACGGCCAGTCGCAGGCCTCGACGATCCGCCCCGACGAGGTGCACAACCCGCTGCGCTGGCACACCGAGGACAAGATCCCCTACGACACGCTGGTGCGCCGGGCCCAGTACTACATCGACCACGAGTGGTTCCTGGAGGCGGGCGAGGAGCTGCCCACCCACAAGGAGCCGCCCAGCCACGGCGGCGCCAAGCGGCGCTTCCTGATGACCAGCGGGCACAACCGCTGGAGCATCCACTCCATGAACATGACGAACAACGTCATCCTGAACACCCACCGCGGCGAGCCCTTCGTGTTCCTCAACGACGCTGACGCCGCGGAGCTCGGCGTGGAGAACGGCGGCCGCGTGAAGCTGGTGAGCAACGCGGGCGAGACCCGGGTCGCGGCCAAGATCAGCCCGTCGTGCCGGCCGGGCCAGGTGATCCTCTACAACGGCTTCGAGCCCTACATGCACGAGAACTGGTACAGCCAGGCGGACCTCGAGCCCGGGCACGTGAAGCACCTGGGCCTCGTCGGGAACTATGGCCACCTGAAGTACCGGATGTTCTCCTGGCAGCCGATCCCCGCCGACCGGGCCGTCCACGTGGACGTGGAGAAGGTGGACTGAACTCGACCGGCGCCGGCGGCGCCGAAAACGAAAGAAAGGAGCCAGGTCGCCATGGCAACTCTCACACGATCGAACCGGCAGCTTGCGTGGGTCTTCGACCTGAACAAGTGCATCGGCTGCCAGACCTGCTCCGTGGCGTGCCGCGTGCTGTGGACGGAGGGCGAAAAGGGCGCCGATCACCAGTGGTGG
>JAOTUO010000320.1 GCA_029863845.1 Myxococcales bacterium | reverse complement strand
CCCGCACCCCCCGTTTACACTGGATCGCTCAGAAGACCAGGAGGGTCTTGGTCTCGAAAGCGGTCAACTGTCCACGGAACCCAGGTAGCTCCAGTCCCTCCACTGGTCCGAATCCACATGGAGCGACCCCGCAGACCACGCGCACTGCCGAATCTGCCGCCTACGGCCCTCCGAGTCGGAGACCCCCTGGGAGTTGTCATAACCGGGGGTTGTCGGACATCCGAGGCCCGCTTGAATCGCCTATCCGCTTGAATCGCCTATCCGCCGCACGTCGCCGGAATCGGCCGAGTCGGACCGAGGCGGCACCTTCGTGGCCCGCATGAAGCGTGCGAAGGCCTCGATGTCTGGCCCGTTGGGCTCGTCAGGCGTCGGTGCTTCCTCGGGGTCCGGGACCTCCCGGGTCAATCAAAAAGCGTCGGCAGAACAGAAGGTTCCGATCGCAATGAGCCGGGGTTGTAAAGATCACGCCGAGGAATCACTGAGACAGATTGCCGCTTTGCGAAAGTCGTTCTCATACTGTGATCTTCGCGCGATTGTCGTGGAGGTATTGTCTGTTGTCCCCAGGCTAACATCGCACATCATGAACAGTGCTCTAGTCTCAGTGGATCGTTTCCGACGATCGTCTCAGAGCATCTTGCGGATGCGCGCGAACCCCTTCGTTCACCCCGCCCCTGCGGCGCGCCCGCGAACCGTTGTAGACTGATCCGGAAGATGCGAGCGGCGAAACGGACGACCGTCGCCCTGGCGGCGATCGCGCTGGCCATTGCGGCGACGACATGCGGGAAGCCGGCCGGCAAGCCCGGCGCGAGGCCGAATCTGCTGTTGATCACCGTAGACACCCTGCGCCAGGATCACGTGGGCGCGTACGGCGGGGCGGTGAAGACACCCACGCTGGACAGGCTGGCCGCCGAGGGCTTCCTCTTCGTGGACGCTTTCGCGGTGGCCCCGACCACGCTGCCCTCGCACACATCGTTGTTCACGGGAAGCTACCCGCATCGGCACGGGGTCCGGTTCAACGGAACCCAGCGCGCTTCCGCCGATCAACGGATGCTGGCCGAGATCTTGAGCGAATCGGGTTACAGCACCGCCGCGTTCGTCGGCTCCGCGGTGCTCGACGGATTCTACGGACTGGATCAGGGCTTCGACGTGTACGACGACGAATTCGGAACGGATCCCTCGTTGGAACAGGAGCAGCGGCGCGCGGAGAGTGTCGCCAGGCCCGCGATCTCCTGGCTGGCCCGTGCCGAGGCACCCTACTTCGTCTGGGTGCATCTGTTCGATCCTCACGGCCCTTACGATCCGCCGTCTCCGTACGACCACGATTACTACGAGGGCGATCCGCGGAGCCCCGAGCATCGCTCGATGGAGAACATCCCGCTGGTCTTCTACCAGAACCTGCAGGGGATCACCGACATCCGCTACCCTCTCGCCCAGTACAAGGGCGAAATCGGCTACACGGACCAGGGCATCGGCAGCATCCTCGATGCGATCGACGATCGAGACGACGCGGCCGGAACGCTGGTCGTGATGACGGCAGACCACGGCGAGAGCCTGGGCGAGGACCAGTACTACTTCGATCACGGTGAGACGCTGCACGACGCGTGCATGCGCGTGCCGCTGCTCGTTCGGGCGCCGTGGCGCGGCGCGGGGAAGGTCGTGCGGGGGCCGGTCAGCCTGGTCGATCTGTTGCCCACCGTGCTGAGCCTGTTGGGTCTGGTCGCGCCCGGCGACACCGAGGGGCAGGACCTGACCCCGTATCTCGATTCCGGCACCGTGCCCGACCGCATGGTGTTCTTCGAGACCTACCTGCCGACGCTGTCGCGGCGGTCCCCTTTGTTCGGCGTCCAGACCGCGGAATGGAAGACGATCGGCAACGCCGGCCACGCGGCGTTGTTCCACCATCCGTCCGATCCCCGGGAGACGGTGAATCTCGCCTCGCAGAACACGAACAAGCTGAACGAGCTGCGGGCCGTGCTGGTGCGGTACGCCAACACGCGGCCGACCTCCGGCGAGATGATCCAGCCCAGCGACGAGCAGCTCGAAAAGCTCAGGGCACTGGGCTACGTGCGCTGACCGCGGTCAAAACGTCGTCACGGGTAGGACGAACAAGGCTTCTTATTCGATTCTCGTCAAATACGGCTCGGGGTCAGCCGAGTGCGTGCACTGCGTCCCGATTTGTCGTCGCTCGATCGACTCGGCGCCGGGGCCGTTACCTTGGGCTCCGGCCGGCTGGACGGAACCCTGATCGGCGTCTTGCCCTCGGCGGGCGCGGACGCCGTTCGCGGCGGCGTCACGGCCCTCGTCCGCGTGGCGGCGCTCTCGGAGCGCGGAACCGCCTGCGGAGCCGGCGTCGATCGCGCCGCGACCTTCTCGGGCCGCGCCGCGCCGTAGCTGCGCGGAAAGACCTGGCTCGGCCGGCTCTCGGGGGCGGATCCCTGCGGCCGCGCGTTCGTCGCCTCGCGTCGCTCGGGGACCGGCGCGCTCCGCGATTCCGACGTTCGTTCGCGGACGACCGCGGCGACGTCGTCGAACACCGATTCCGTCGTTCGGCGCAGCGTCGTTCGGCGCGTGGGCGCCGGCGTCGAGGTGTTCGTGCGATCGGTCGATCGCGACACCGGTTGTCGTTCCTCGGCCATCGAGCGCGAGGCGACGCGTCCGGCCGTCCCCGCCCGTTGTCCGTCACGGACCCAGCGGTCTTGAATCCCCCGCCTACGGCCCTCCGAGTCGGAGACCCCCTGGGAGTTGTCATAACCGGGGGTTGTCGGACATCCGAGGCCCGCTTGAATCGCCTATCCGCTCCCGGATTGGTACCTCCTGCGACAGCTTCAGAACTTCGAGAATGGCATCCGCGGCACCCACGCAAACGACATCTACGGCCGGCAGATGGGCGTCATCCAGAAGCTGATGCTCAAGGACAATCAGGCCATGCTCGACGTGATCGCCTACATCAACACGCTGCCGAAGGAGTAGCGCGGCGGCTCGCGGACCTGTTGAGAAGACCTGCTTTTGCGTGCCATGGCGCCATCCTCTCGGGGAATGGAGCCTCCGGCAAACCCGGGGCGGATCGGAAGCTCATCGCGCGGGGAACTCCCAGATCGGCGCCCACCGCCCGCTCCAGCTCGCGGCGAAGAGGAGGAGCACGGTGGCGATCGCCGCGAGTGCCGCCGGCCGTTGTCGGAGCTCGCCGAGCCGGCGCCGCTCGGTCCAAGCCATCGCTGCAAAGGGGAACAGGAGGGGCATGAGCGGCAGGCGGAATCGGCTCATTCCGAACACGAGCGCGTGAACGGCGCAGTAGTAGAGAACGAGAAGCATGACGAGCCACACCCACGCGACGCGCTCGCTTCGGTTCGGCCCCCCCACGGCGAAGGCCAGCCCGAGCACGGCACCCACGACCACCGCCGCGTAGGAAGCGACGGTCAGCGCGGAGAGAGCGACCACCACGACGCGCGGGGTCTCGCCGTAGAGCCCGAAGTGGAGGTGGCGGATCAGGAACGAGTTCGGGCCCCAGAGATCGGCCAGCTTGAAGGGCACGCGCCTGAGGAAGAGCGCGGGGTGCCCGCGGACGAAGCCGAGGGCGCGCCCGACGTTGCAGCGGTCCTGGTCGACGAAGTTCGCGTCCTTGCAGGCCGGGTAGCCGCCCTCGAGCGGGCGGGGCATCCCCCAGTCGGCGTTGGGCGGAAGAAAGTGATTGTTCCCCCTCCAGAGGTTCTCGCCGATCGTCGCTTCGACGATCATGGCCCGACCGTACTGGCGATAGGCGTGGACCGTCCAGGGGATGAGGGTCAGCGCGACCGTCCCGGCGACGAGGAGCCCCGCCGTCACGGCCCGGACGTTCCGACCGAAGAAGACGAACAGCCAGACCGCGAGCACCGGAACGAAATAGAGGGGGAGAGGCTTGACGTGGCAGGTCGCGCCGAGGGCGACGCCAGCCGCCACCGCCCACGGGACGAGGGCCCGTCCCGGGTCCGCCGCGGCCCGACCGGCCTCGAGGGCCAGCCGGAGGGAGAGAAGGAGGAGGACGATGTAGAGCGTCTCGGGCCACAGGTAGTGCGTGAAGGCGATGAGCGTCGGGTAGAGGGCGAAGATCCATGCCGCAAGCGCGGCGATACGGCGGTCGAAGATCGATCGGGCGAGATCGTAGAGGAGGGCGAGGCTCGCCACCGACAGCAGCACCTGGGTGAGCTTCGCCGCGTCGACGAAGCGCTCGACGACGAGACCATGCAGGGCGAGGAAGCTCACGTAACCCGGCGCCCACAGGTGCCCGCCGTACGGCTGCACCCCATGCCCGTCGAGCAAGACCCGGGTCAGCTCGGCGTAGGCGCACTCGTCGTGCGTGCAGTCCATACCGAGCCCGAAGGCGAGGACTACCATGCGCACGCCGAGACCGACGAGGAGCGGAGCCAGCAGCCCCGCGTCGGAGAAGCTCCGCACCACGGCCATCGGGATCGGGAATCTAGCAAGCGGACCGGTCTCGCGGAACCGCCCTCGAGAGGCGGCTCGGTCCTACGGCCCTCCGAGTCGGAGACCCCCTGGGAGTTGTCATAACCGGGGGTTGTCGGACATCCGAGGCCCGCTTGAATCGCCTA
>JAOTUO010000319.1 GCA_029863845.1 Myxococcales bacterium | reverse complement strand
CGGCGCGCCGCAGGCTCGAGAGCGCGCGGTCGACAGCCGAGAGAAGACCCAGGCCGGCGCTTCGGTACCAATCGGGCGCCAGCGGAAACGTGAACGGCAAGCTGAGCCACTTCAGCCGCCGGGTCCTCTCGAGCTCCCCCAGGATGACGTCCGGAGTCCCCGACATGCGAAATACCTCCACGCCGCGGAAGTGACGCGCCAGGAGAGCCTCGAGCTCCACCTCCGAGAATTCGCGAATGTGAAACCGGTTCCACGGCCGCTGCCTCGGCAGGAGCCGCGTGGTCCGGTCCGGAGTGGCGACGACGAGCACACCGTTCGCCTGGAGTACGCGTTTCGCCTCGGCGAGATACGCGTTCGGGTCGGAGAGGTGCTCGATCACCTGGATCGAGACGACCGCATCGAAGCTGCGGTCGTCGAAGGGAAGGGGCTCCACCTCGACCCTCGGGATCAGCCGGAAACCGAGCTTCGGCGACGTGTACCGCGAGCGGGCGTATTCGATCGCCTGCGGGGACACGTCCACCCCGACCGCCGCAGCGCAGGTCGCCGCCATCTCCGCGGTCCCGTGGCCCGTGCCGCAGCCGAAATCCAGGACGCGGCGGTTTTCGATGTACGGGGCGCAGAACCGGTAGGTCGCGAGGTGGGAGAGGTAGATGAGACGGCTCGCGGGTGAAGCCTGGTACGCCTCGGGAATCACCCGCTCTCCGGTGTTCCGCAGCTCGCGGCTCATGGGTGCCGACTCCCCCCAACGACCGGCCTTGGATGCTAGCGGGGCCGCCGCGGCGTCTCCGCGCGCCGGTGGTAGAGGAGCTCCTCCAGGTAGACACGGTGACGCGCGAGCATGTCCCCGATCAGGCCCATGAACAGCATCAGGACGCCGAGGCCGGCGAGCGCTGTGCCGGTGAAGCCCGCCCACTTGTGCGGCGAGAAGCTGCCGGTGTCGAGGTAGTGGGCGAGCAGGAAGACGCCCAGGGCGGCGGCCGGCAGCAGCAGCGCCGCGGCGAGCGCGCCGAAGAAGCGAAGCGGCCGGTAGTCCCGATAACAGCGAAAGATGATTCCGGCCGTGTTGAAGGCGTAGCGCCAGAGGTTGCCCGCGACGCGACTCGATCCGTGCTCGCGCTCGCCGCGCACCGCGACGGGGACCTCGGCGATCCGGAGTTGCTTGAAGGCAAGGTTCAGGAAGACCTCCTGCGTGTAGGTGAAGCGGCCCATGGGGTTCAGCGTGAGGACCGCCCGGCGGCTGTAGCAGCGCAGCCCGCAGGAGACGTCCGTGAACGCCTCCCCGGTCAGGCGCGAGATCAGCCGCGCCATCATCCGGTTGCCCCAGAGCTTGGCCGCGGGCATCACCGGCACCCGGTCCGGGTCCATGAAGCGCGACGCCGTCGCGAAGTCGGCCTCGCCGGCGAGCACGGGCGCCACGAGCGCCCGGATATCGCCGGGGTCGAACTGGCCGTCGGCGTCGATGCTCACCAGCAGATCGGCGCCGGTCTCGATGGCGTCCCGGAGGGCCGTGCCGAACGCCGCGCCGAGGCCCCGCGTGTTCGCGTGGCGGAGGACGCGGGCGCCCGCAGCGGCGGCCTCTTCGGCAGTGCGGTCGCGGCTGCCGTCGTCCACCACCAGCACGTCCACCGAGGCGATGCCGAGCACGTCCCGCGGAATCCCGCGGATCACGTCCGCGACCGTCTTCTCCTCGTCCAGCGCGGGCAGCGCCACGAGCAGACGCGGGCCGGCCTCCGCGTCGAGGTCGGTACCCGGAGCACGCTGCGCCGAAGAAGCCATCCGGGGCCAGTATACCGTCCGGTCGCAGCCCCGGTGTCGCTTCGAAGCGCCTCCGGCGTCCGCTAGACTCCCGCGATGCCGAAAGCCGCGTGCATCGCGCTGGCCCTCGCACTCGGGGCCACGGCGCAGGTCTCCGTCAGCCGCGCGGATTCCGGGCTGCGTCTGCCCTACCCCGATTTCTTCGGCCAGATCCCCGCCGCCACCTATGACGACAGCCGCGAGCGCGTGGGGCGGGCGAACTTGAGAATCGTGAGAACCGACGGCGGCAACGTGCAGATCTTCTCCGAGTCGGGCATCGAGGACGGCGCCCACACGATCGCCTTCGCCGAGCTGGCCCCGGTCGACCCCGGTCGGGCGCTCCAGCTGGTCACCCAGGAGTCGCGCTCCTTCGATGCCGCCGGCGTTCCCCTCGGCATCATGCGGATCGACCACCGCAACCGCGTCGCGACCTGCAGCGGCATGAAAGGCGCGGATTCCACGGCGACGGAGGTCGCGCTCCCGAAGCACGACCGCGTGGCCAACGTCCCGCTCAACCTGCTCTTCCTGCCGCTGGTGAGGGGCGACAGCGATACGTTGAGCTTCCAGATCTTCCTGTGCCGGGGCGGACCGCGCTTCATGGATTTCGAAGCGCGCGTCGCATCGCCCAACGGCACCGACGGAGGGCTCGTGGAGGTGCGCTACGGGCCCGACTTCGGCTTCTTCTCCGCGATTGCGGGCGGCCTGATCCCGAAGCTCTCCGTCTGGTTCGACCCGCGCTCGCCGTTCTCGTGGGCGGCGCACCGGATTCCGCTCTACTCGAAGGGTCCGGAGGTGTTCGTGATCCGCGAGGGTGTGCCCTCGCGCTGGCTTGGACACTGAGAAGCGTAAGGCGTCAATCGCCCCGTAGCCAGGCCAGGCAGCCCGTCTCCTCGAGAATCGGATCGAGGGCCGAGCGGTCCGGGACCCTGGCGTAGCGCTCCTTCAGCGCCTTCAGCGATCTCGCGTGGTACTTCTGGGTCGCCTGGGCGAAGGCGCTTCCCTCGAGCGAGACGCTGAACTCCTTCTCGCCCCGCGACAGCGCCTCCGCATTCGCCGCAGACCAGGGCAGGAAGAGCCCCCCGACCTCGTGCTCGAGCAGCGGGCGCAGCGTCGGAATCAGACCTTCCCGCGCCTCGAAAGCGCCCTCGCGCTTCGGTTCCAGCATGCGCTGGACCCAGTCGGCGACCCGGGGCGACGACTGCCGCAGCAGCGCGCCGGGCGTGGGGTCCGTCCAGCACTCGTAGAGCTGCGCGAACAGGCCGAAGTCCCCGAAGGCCGGGCGCGCCCCGAACAGGTAGCTCCGGCCGGCGAGGTGCTCCTCGAGGATCGACAGCAGGCGTCGGTACGAGGACTCGATCCGCTCGCGGGTCGCCGCGTTCGAGCCCACGAAGCTCAGTCGCGGGATCATGCGCTCCTTCACGGCCACGGCCATGTTCGCGATCGCGTCTTCGGGGGCGTCGGGCAGGCTCATGCGCGCGATCCGCTCGGCGCTGACCTCCTGATCGGGCTCGTACGTCCAGCGATAGTGGAACATGTGTTTGTTGCCCCACTCGTCGGCGTACTCCTCGACGAGCGCGGACAGGAAGGCGAGCGCGGCGTCGTCGGGGTGGATCGACGGCTCCGGGAACAACGCCTCGAGCTTCTCGATGATCGGCGTCGAGTCCTGGATTCCCTCGTCCCCGGGCGTCACGACCAGGGGGATCAAGGGCAGCCTCGCGTACTTCTGGAACTCGGGCATCCGGGTCATGTCGCGCACGATCCACTCGTGGGGAATCTGCTTGTAGCGGAAGTAGGAGCGGACCTTCACCGAATAGGGCGAGAGCTCGGCACCGAAAACGCGATACGGGGTGGACACGGGTTTCCTCCTCTCGGCGGCCCCGGCGGGGACCGCAGGCTCGGGCGCGCCGCCGCCTTGGCCAGATGACCGGGACGATGGGATCCGGCCCGCCGATGCTACCACGCCGCCCGTCCCCGCCGCGGACACGCGCCGCTGAGCGGCGCCGGCGCGCGGAAACCGCGCTCGCCTGGGAACGCGGCCCGCACTAATCTGGATCGGTGGCGAGTGCTCGCACCGGCCTTCTCTTCGCCGCGGCGGCGCTCGTCCTGACCTGGCCCCTCGCGGTCTCGCCCGGCGAGGCGATCAGCGTTCGCGACGACTACTGGTCGAATCTGTGGAACGCCTGGTGGGTCCGGCGAGCGCTCTTCGAGCTGCACGTCTCGCCCTACTGGACCGATCACCTCTTCTATCCGACCGGGGTTTCCCTGGCACGGCACACACTCTCGCCGCTCAACGCCGTCGCCGGCGCGCTGGCGAGCTTCGTCGTGAGCCCCGCCACCGCGTACAACCTCCTGCTCTGGATCCACTTCTGGCTGAGCGGCTGGACGGCTTTCGCGCTCGCCCGCTACGAGACCGGCAGCCACGCGGGCGCCGCGCTCGCCGGAATCCTCTACGCGTTCTGCCCCGTCCACTACTTCTACCTGCCCCAGATCAACGTCGCGACCTTCGAGTTCCTGCCCCTCGCCTGCCTCTTCTTCCTGAAGACGTTCCGGGAGGGAGGAGCCCGGAACGCCGCGGGCGCGGTCGCCTCGGTGGCGCTCCTGGCGGCGAGCTCGCAGTACTTCCTCGTGTACGCCTGGTTCTTCGCGCTGCTGCTGCTGGCCGGCGGTCGGCTCTGGAGCCGCCGCGACTCCGTTCCGGGCGGCACGCGCCGGCTCCTCGCCACGGGCGTGCCCGCCGCCGCCGCCGTCGTCGCGATCGGCTGGCCGCTGCTCTCCGGGTGGCTGGCGGCGGCGAGCCCCGGGGCGGGGACGCCCGGGCAACGTCCCCTCGGCAACGACCTGCTGGGCTTCAACTGGACGGGT
>JAOTUO010000318.1 GCA_029863845.1 Myxococcales bacterium | reverse complement strand
ATCATGGGCTCGTTCACGGGGTCGGGGCACTCGAAGGGAAGACCCTCTTTCAGGCCCACGTATGCGCGGATCTTCGCCTCGAACGCGTCTCGCTTGCTGGCTGCATCGGACATCGGGCCGAACCTCTCGTCTGCTTCTACTCAGCCACGGGCGCGGGCGCGGGGGAGGCCCAGGCCGGCCATGGCGATGATGTCGCGCTGCACCTCGTTCACGCCGCCGCCGAAGGTGAGCGTGGTCGCGCTGCGGTAGGCGGCCTCGATCTTTCCGCCGAAGAGCGCGCCGGGCTCGCCTTCGACGGCGAGGCCCGCGGCGCCCACGATCTCGAGTAGCAGGTTGTAGGCCTCGACGAAGAGCTCGGTTCCCATCACCTTGAGGGCTGAGGCCTCCGCCATGGTCGGGATGCCCTCGCCCAGCGCCCAGGCCGAGCGCCAGTTGAGGACCTGGAGCGCGCGCAGCTTCGCGTATACGCGCGCCAGGTTCAGCTGCACCCACTGCTGCTCCAGCATGGAGCCCGGCGCGGGCTCGCTGCGCGCGCGCTCCGCGCGCTTGCAGCCGTCCGGCGCGGGGATCTCGCCCGCCCAGCGCCACACCTCGTCCATGACGGACTCGGCGAAGCCCGGCGTCGCCAGCGCGATCCGCTCGTGGTTGAGCTGCGAGACGATGAGCCCCCAGCCGCCGTTCTCGGGTCCGACCCGGTTGCTCGCGGGAACGCGCACGTCCTGGTAGTAGGTCGCGTTCGTGCGCTCGCGCCCGAGCGTGTAGATGGGCGTCACGGAGACGCCGGGCGCGTCGGTCGGCACGAGCAGGATCGAGATGCCCTTGTGCTTCGGCGCGTCGGGATCGGTGCGTGCGGCGAGCCAGATGTAGTCCGCCACGTGGGCGTGGGTCGTGTAGACCTTCTGACCGTTGATGACGTATTCGTCGCCGTCGCGAACGGCGCGCGTCGAGAGCGACGCGAGGTCGGTGCCCGCGTTGGGCTCGGTGTAGCCCACGCCGAACATGAGTTCGCCGCGCAGGATCCCGGGCAGCAGCTCCCGCTTCTGCCGCTCGCTGCCGAACTGCATGATCGTGGGGCCGATCGTGTTGACCGGAATGATGGGAAGGGGCGCCCGGGCGCGGTAGGTCTCGTCCCAGAAGATGAACTGCTCGATGGGGCTGCGGCCCTGGCCGCCGTACTCACGGGGCCAGCCGATCCCGAGCCAGCCGTCGCGGCCCATGCGGCCCACGATCTCCCTGAAGACCGGGCCGCCCATCTCCTCGTGCTCGGCGTCGAAGGCCGCGCGCAGCTCCCGAGTGAACAACTCGTCGTAATAGCTTCGGATTTCCCTGCGGAGCGCATGCTGCTCGGGCGTGAAGTCGAGGTTCATGGGGGTCCGCCGTGGAAGTAGAACATGTTACAACATCCGCCCCGCGGCCGGGACCTCTTCGGGAGCCGGGCGACGTCGTGCCGCCGGACCGCGGCCGGCCGTTGGCGGGTGCCCGCCCGCTGTCGGATGATCCCTGCGTGCGCGGCGCAGACGGCAGGCTCCACCTCGGTGTCACTCCCTGGCTCGACGACTGGGACGGTCCGGCCGAGTCGCTGGCCTCGCAGGCGGAGCACGCCGAGGCGCTGGGCTTCCAATCCTTCTGGCTGCCGGAGAGCCACTTCACCGGCCGCGCCGCCAACCCGGCTCCGCTGCTGCGGCTCGCCGCCGTCGCCGCGCGCACGCAGCGGCTTCGGATCGCAACCACCTCCTTCCTGCTCCCGGTGCGCCATCCGATCCACGTGGCCGAAGAAGTGGCGGTGCTCGACCGTCTCTCGCAGGGGCGGGTCATCCTGGGCGTCGGTCGCGGATTCCGGAGCGCGCTGTTCGCGGCTTTCGACGTTCCGTCGTCGGAGAAGCGCGACCGCTTCGAGGTGGCGCTACAGGTGATCCGCGACGCCTGGCGGGGCGAGCCCGTGGCCTGGGAGTCGGTGGGCGGAGCGGAGCCGACGCCGGTGTGCCTCGCGCCGCGGCCCGTCCAGCAGCCCCATCCGCCGATCTGGGTCGCCGCCTTCGGCCCGAAGGCCGTGGCGCAGGCGGGGCGGCTGGGCCTGCCCTATCTGGCCTCGCCCCTCGAGCCCATGGCGCGCCTCGAGGAGAACTACGCGCGGCACCGCGGTGCGCTGCCCGAGGCGCAGCGGGGGGCGCGGCTCGCGGTTCCGGTGATGCGAACGATCTTCGTGAGTCGGAACGCGTCCGAATTGGGACGCGCGCGCGAGGCGCTGGCGAAGCAGGGGGCCGCCCTGGCGAAGGCGTCCGTCGCCAGCATTCGCCGCAACGGAGGCGAGGACGTCGATGCCTGGGCCCTGGTCGGGGAGCCGGAGCGGGTGCAGGACGGGATCGCGCGCTACCGCGAGCAGCTGGGGATGACCCACCTGATTGCGCGCATCCACGTCCCGGGCGTGGAGCGCGAGGCGCTCGTGGCATCGCTGGAGTGCCTCGCGCGGCTCGGCGTCTGAGCGCGCTTCACGACGCCGGGAGCAGGCGCCCGGCGAAGCCGTCGACGGAGACGCCCACGCGTCCCGGCATGACCGCGCGCGCCTCCTCGATCATTCGCTCGCGGTAGGCCGGAGACGTCGAGGCGGGATCCACCGCGGCCATGGCCGTGGGCAGCGCGGTGCGCAGGGTTCGCTCGCCGCCAGGCGATCCGTCGCCGCCGATGAAGTGATCGATCACGACGGCATCGGCGCAGGCGGCGACGCGCTCGAAGAAGGCCCTCGGGTCCCGAATCGGCAGCAGCGGCGACACCGTGACGGCGACGCGCAGCCCGGCCCGCTTGAGGCGAAGCGCCGCCTCGAAGCGGTGCGCGACGGAGCTCGCCGGCGGGGGGAGGTAGGGCAGTCGGTCGAGGTCGCTCTCGATGGAGATGTGGATGCGCAGCGCGCACAACCGGTCGATTTCGCGGTAGAGGTCGAGGTACTCCGTCACGAAGTGGCTGTGGGTCTGGAGGACGAGCGCGTCCGGGGGGTGCTCGCACATCGCCTCGAGCACCGCCCTGGAGACCCGGAAGCGGCGCTCCTGCGGGACGAAGGGGTCCGTGGAGCTGGACATGAAGATCGAGAACGACTGCCGCGCGCGCCGCGCCCAGCGCCGCTCACTTCGGTGTTGATCGCCGTAGACCCGGGCGGCGTTCGTGCGGACCTCGAGGAAGCTGCCCCAGGCGGCGCCGCGCGTCAGGAAGCCGTAGTGCTGGACGTAGCACCCCACGCCGCACAGCGAGTTTCCGAAGGTGCAGCCGCGGTAGGGCTGGAGGGAATGGGAGCAGACGCTCCTCAGATACCCGGTGGTGCGGGTGAGGACGCTCTGGACCCGCGCCTCAGTGAGCGCGACGCTCATCGCCGGCGCCGCGCAGGGTGCGGCGGTGGATGCGCGCGAGCTCGACCAGGGCGACGAAGAAATCCCAGGGCCGGATCTTCGAGCCCGGAACGTCCTTCCATTCGTGCAGCGCGAACTCGTAGATCGTGTCCTTGGGCTGGGGCCGGCCGCTCCCGCGTCGCGCGCGGATGAAGCGCGCGAGCAGCTCGACGTCGAAGAGCCAGTTGGCGTCGAAGGGCTCCGCGAAGAGCGCCGCGATCTCCGGCGAGCTGCGGAAGAGCTTCGCGCCGCACTGCGTGTCGTAGATCGCCAGTCCCAGAGTCAGCGACGAGAGCGTCGCCAGCACGCGGCCGGGGTAGTGACGCCAGGCGCTGCGCTCGATGCTGCGGCCCATCAGCTTCACGCGCGACCCGAACACCATCTCCAGATCGGGTCGCTCGCCGAGCAGCTCCGCGAACGAGGGGATCGCGTCCAGCGGCGTGGCGAGGTCGGCGTCCCAGTAGCCGGCGTAGCTCGGATTCCGGTCGAAGGCCGCCCGCATCCCCATCCGGACGGCCTCGGCCTTGCCGCAGTTTCGCGGCAGGTCGAGCACGCGGAGGCGATCGGGATCGCGACTCGCGAGCTTGCGGAGGAGCTCCGGGGTGGAATCGGTGCTGCCGTCGTTGACGAAGAGGAAGTGGATCGAGGGCTCGCGGGCGGCGAACTCGACGAAGCGGTCCGCCGGCAGCCGCTCCGCCTCGTTGTGGCAGGGGACGACGATGATGACGTCGGGCATGGGCGAAGGAAGTGTATCTCTCGTGGCGGAATGGGGCATAATCGAAGCCGCCGTCGATCTTCATCCCGAGGTCACCCCCATGAGCACCGCCCACGCGATCCCGGAGACCCATCCCGCCGTCCGTTCCTTCCTGGACGAGAAGCACGGCCTGCTGATCGGAGGGCGCTTCGTGCCCGCCGCCTCGGGCGAGACCTTCGCCGTAGAGAACCCGGCGCGGGAGGAGACCATCGCGCGCGTCGCGAGAGGCGGCGCGGAGGACATCGACCGCGCCGTGAAGGCGGCGCGGCGGGCCTTCGAGGAGGGCCCCTGGCGCCGGGCGAACCCGAGCGAGCGGGGCAGGCTGCTGTGGCGGATCGCGGACCGGATCGAGGCGCACGGCGAGGAGTTCGCGCAACTCGAGAGCCTCGACAACGGCAAACCGCTGGTGGTGGCGCGGGCCGCCGACGTGGCGCTCACCGCCGATCATTTCCGCTATTACGCCGGCTGGGCCACGAAGATCGAGGGCGAGACCATCCCCATCAACGGTCCGGGCGGGACGACCTTC
>JAOTUO010000317.1 GCA_029863845.1 Myxococcales bacterium | reverse complement strand
CAAGCCCCGCCAGGGCTCCGGGGGCCAGGGCGTCTTCCTGGTCCGGGAAAGCGACGGCTCCAACCTCAACCAGATGGTCGACGCCGTCAGCCGCGACGGCTACGTGATCGCCCAGGAATATCTGCCGGAGGCCGAGGAGGGGGACACGCGGCTGTTCCTGATGAACGGCCAGCCCCTGCGCTACCGGGGCAAGTACGCCGCGTTTCGGCGGGTGCGGTCGGGCGACGACATGCGCAGCAACATCCACGCCGGGGGCAAGCTCCGGGAGGCGGTCATCACCGATCAGCACCTCCGCATCGCGGAAATCGTCCGGCCGAAGGTGGTGCAGGACGGCATGTTCCTCGTCGGCCTCGACATCGTCGGCGACAAGCTGATGGAGATCAACGTGTTCAGCCCCGGCGGCCTGGGCAGCGCCCAGCGCTTCGAGAAGGTCAACTTCTCCCACGCCGTGATCGAAGCGCTCGAGCGCAAGGTGGAATACATGTCGTACTACCGGCGCAATTTCGACAACTCGGAGATGGCGACGCTGTAGCCGAACGGGGACGAACCGGGTCTTCTCCGCCCGCTACGACGAGGCGCGACCAGCGGTTCCGCGTCACACGGACGTCGCGGCGCGCGTCGGCGCGGCGAGCTGGCACGCGATCGCCTGGAGGAGCTCCGCGTTGTCGGCCGGCTTCTGGAAGAAGGCGGTCGCCCCGGCTTCGAGGGCGTGTCTCTGGCTCTCCGCCGCGTCGCGGGCGGAGAGCACGATCACCGGCGTGCAGGCCAGGCAGGTGTGCTTCTTGAGCCGCTCCAGCACCACGAAGCCGTCGCCGCCCGGCAGGCCGATGTCCAGCAGGATCAGATCCGGCTTTTCGCGGCGCGCGACGGCGAGCGCTGTGACGCCGTCTTCCGCGAAGGCCGTCTCGTAGCCGCTGGCCCGAAGCCGCGCGTTGAGGGCGAGCCGGATGTCGGCATCGTCGTCGACGATCAGGATCTTCTTCCGGTCCATGTCGTCACCAGCCTCCCGCGTCGAGGAGAATCGTCTCGGTCTCCCGGGCCGCCCACGCCAGGGCCTGCTCGACGGGCGCCTCGCCCAGCCCGGGGGCCGTCTCCAGCATCCGCCCGGCGACCTCGGCGCGAAGCGCGAGCGGCTTCTTCTCGTCCGTACGGTTGAGGTAAATGCCGAGTCTCGCCGTCATGGCTTCGAGGCCGCACGCGTCCGTCGGCGCCAGGACGAAGAAGACATCGTCCCGGTTCTCCAGGAAGAGCCGCGGCAGCAAGACGTCGATCTGCGGGTAGTAGACGAGGCGCTCCAGCGCTTGATAGAAGCTCCGGCTCTCCCAGTCGGAGGCGCCGCTCGCCCGGCCCTCTTCCGGAACCAGGAGGACCCGGACGATCCCGCATTGCTCTCGGAGCCGGCCCGCTTCGTCCAGGAAGGCTTTTCGCACGAGCCCCGAGAGCAGGAACTCGGGCAGCGTGAAGTGGAAGGTGCTGCCCGCGCCCGGCCTGCTTTCGACCCAGATCCTCCCCCCGTGCTGCGAGACGAGCTGCTTGCAGATCGACAGGCCCAGGCCGAGCCCCGCGCGGCTCCCGGAGGGCGCGCCGTCGGCCTGATAGAGGCGATCGAAGACGCGCGCGGCCTCTTCCTCGCTCATTCCGCGGCCGGTGTCGGAAATCGAGATCCGCACGAACGAAGACTCGTCGCAATCTCGCGTGGCGCGGACGGTTACGGATCCCCGCTCGGGCGTGAACTTCAGGGCGTTCTCGAAGAGATTGGTGACGACCTGCTCCACCCGCGTCGCGTCCGCGAAGACGACCGGCAGGTCGTCGTCGATCTCGACCTGTAGCGAGATCCGCTGGGCCGCCGCCCGGTGCGCCAGGGACTCCAGGAGCTGGCCGACGAGCTCGGTCAGGCCGACGCGCCGGGGCTCGATCCGCAGCTTGCCGGACTGCGCCCGGACGGCGTCCATGAGGTCGTTGATCATGCTGGTCAGCTGGTCCACGTTGCGGGCCGCAACCTCCAGATACTCGCGCTGCTGCTCCGCGAGCTCCCCGGCCAGACCGTCCAGCAGCAGGGAAACGAACTGGTGGATGGCGGCGAGCGGCGTCCGGAGCTCGTGGGAGACGTGGGAAAGGAAGCGGTCCTTGAGCTCGAGCTGCTCCCGGTGTGACCGCTCCAGCGCCGCGGCCTGGCGCTGGAGCTCGCGCCGGAGCGACACCTTTTCCACCGCATTGTGGACGGCCTTCACGAGGGATTCGGCGCTGAGGTCGGTCTTGCTGACGTAGTCCTGGCAGCCGCGCTTCATGGACTCGACGGCGACGGTCTCGTTGCCCGCGCCGGTCAGCATGACGACCGTCACCCCGGGGTCGGAGGCGTCCTCGACGAGCTCGCTCAGGATCTGCAAGCCGTCCACGTCGGGGAGGCTGTAGTCGAGGATCACGCAGTCGAAGCTGCGCTTGCGACAGCGCCGGAGCGCCTCCTCGCCGGAGCCGACCTCGGCGACGTCGTAGCGGGTGGTGGGATCGGAGCGCAGGTGGTTCCGATACACCGCGCGGACGGTGGCATCGTCGTCGACGATCAGGATCGAGAGAGACTTCGCCGTCATCGGGAGCCCTGTGGAGTGGAGCGTCGTGGTGTGCGGGCTCCGACGCCGTGGGGTCCGTCGCCCGACCTCCGCATCGAACGAACGGCGCCCGGCATTGACCGGAAACCGCGGGCTCCGGCCCGGTCGATCAGCCGTCCCCCCATTCGATCCGGCCGCGGCCCGTCTCCTTGACGCGGTAGAGCCTCGCGTCGGCGCGGCGGAAGAGGGTGGCGAGGTCCTCGCCGTCGTCGGGACGGCAGGCGATCCCCCCGCTGAAGCTCGCGGTGAAGCGCCGCCCGTCCGGAGCCTCGAACTCCATGGCCCGGAATTCCTCCAGAACTCGTTGCAGCACCCTCCCGGCCACCGGCGCCGACTCGTTGCACAGCAGGACGGCGAACTCCTCGCCTCCCCAGCGCCCGCGAACGTCGTAGGCCCGGAAACGCGCGCCCAGCAGGCTGCCGAGGCCGACCAGCACGCGGTCGCCGCCCTCGTGGCCGTAGCCGTCGTTGAGCTGCTTGAAGCGGTCGAGGTCCAGGACGCAGAGCGAGAGCTGCGTGCCCTTCCGCTGGGCTTCGCCCAGCCGGGCGTTGCAGGCCCGGTAGAAGGCGCGGCGCGTGAACAGGCCCGTCAGGTCGTCCCGGTCCGCCCGGTCGCGCTGCACCAGGACGCGCTCCATGAGGACGTCCATCCGCGCCACGAGCTCCCCGACGTCCGCCGGAAGGCTGACGTGGTCGTCGGCCCCGGAATCGAAGCAGGCCCGGCGGACCTCTCGGCCGTCCGAGTCGGTCAGCAGCACGACGGGGAGGTCCTTCCAGGCGGTCGTGGTCCGAACCATCTTGCACACGTCGAAGCCGCTCACGGGCTCGAGTCGCGAACGGACCAGCAGGGCGGCGGGGCTGACCTCGAAGATCTCGCGCAGGATCGATCCGGCATCCGTCGTCACCGAGACATCGAGACCCCGGGCCTCGAGCGCGACCAGCAGCTGCACCGAGGCCGACGCATCGTCCGTGAGAAGCAGCACCTTGCGACGCTCCTGGCAGCCCATCGAAACCAGGTACCGCACGGCCTCCGGGAACTCGTCACCGCAATCGCGCTTGTCCAGGAAGAGGGAGCCGCCGGCGTGCGCCGCCTTCACGCGACTCGTCGTCGACGAATCCCGGGAGAAGAAGCCGATCGGAAGGTCGCAGAGCCCGGGCTGCTCGCGCAGCCGCCGGGCCACGTCGTAGCCGCTCTCGCCGGCCTCGAGGTAGATGTCGAGGACGGCGCCGTCGATGCGCTCTGCCCCGGCTCGCTCCAGCGCCTCATCACCGGTTCGGGCCGTGAGCACGCGGATCATGTGACGGCGGCCGACCAGCTCCAGGCTGCGCAGGGTGTCGGGATCGTCGTCCACCACGAGGATGCAGGCGGTGAAGCGGCGCGCCTCCGCCGCGTCCGGGTCGGCGGATTCCTCCTCCGGCCCCACGTCGCTGGACTTCAGGGCCGCCCACTCCCCGTCGAAGGTGGCGCCGACGTGGCGCAGGGTCGCATCCAGCGCGTCCCAGGCGCCGCCCGGGGCGCCGCCGACATCCGACGCGAACTCGGCGAGCCCGACTTCGATCGCGCGAAGCGACTCGCTCGTGGCACGGAACCCCAGGACGCCGGTGGTCCCGGCCAGGGTGTGCGCCAACCGCTCCGCTTCCTCGATGCCTCCCTTGTCACCGCCGCCTTCCCGCGCCTCCGCGACGGCTCGCCGGGCGTCATCCAGGAGCCCGGGAAACTGATCGGCGTACCCGCGGCGAAGATCGGCCATCTCGCGGTCGAGGTCGTCGTTCCCCGAGCCCGGTTGCTGGACGGTGAGGGGCGCTGCCTCCGGGTTGCTCCGCATCGCAAACAGCGGGGCCGTCGCGTCGCCGATCGCGGCCGCCATCTCCACCCGAAGCTGGGCTTCGGTGATCGGCTTGATCAGGA
The DNA here is from genome assembly GCA_029863845.1 of Myxococcales bacterium. Classification (GTDB taxonomy): domain Bacteria; phylum Myxococcota_A; class UBA9160; order UBA9160; family SMWR01; genus JACZXC01. The sequence goes on along the minus strand of JAOTUO010000317.1, from coordinate 152 downwards.
CGCGGGCCACCGACCACGCGTCGGTGAAGCGCCGCAGGGCCGGACCGTCGGGCCAGATCTCGGAGACGACGAGGACCGGGCCGGCGTAGCCTGCGCCTCGCGAGAACGCGACGAAGTCGAGCTCCGAGCCCTGGCCGAAGGAGCCCTCCACG
>JAOTUO010000316.1 GCA_029863845.1 Myxococcales bacterium | reverse complement strand
CGTCGAGCCGGTGTCGGCCAGCCCGCGAAAGGCCTCGGCCAGCTCGATCGCGTTCAGGTCGCGGCGCTGTACGTTCTCGATCAGCGCCAGCGCCAGGCGATCCCCGGCCGCGACGTCCGCGATCACGGCGGGGATCGTGGGGCGACCGGCCGCGCGCGTCGCGCGCCAGCGACGTTCTCCCACGACCAGCTCGTAGCGGGCGCCGGCCCGGCGCAGCACCACCGGCTGGAGCACGCCGTGCTGACGGATCGAGTCGGCCAGCACCGCGAGCTGATCGGCGTCGAAGCGGCGACGCGGCTGCTCCGGGTTCGGATCGATCGCATCGACCGGGATCTCTGCCGGTGCGGGCTCGGGCGGCATGGGTGTGGCGCCGAGCGCCACGACCGCGGGCGCCGTCGGCGCCGGCGGGAGCAGGGCGCCGATGCCGCGCCCCAGTGCGTTGCGTCCGGTGCTCATTCGTCTCCTCCGGGCTTGCGTTCGCCCACCGCCGAGGCCGGCATCGCGTGGCCACCGCCGGGGACCGCGGGCGGGATGCGGGATTCACGCAGCGCCAGTCGCTGCAGGATCTCCTCGGCCAGCCGCAGGTAGCTGGTCGATCCCTTGGACTGGATGTCGTAGAGCAGCGCCGGCTTGCCGTGGCTCGGCGCTTCGCTGAGGCGGACGTTGCGGGGAATGACGCTCGCGAACACCTGGTCGCCGAAGTGCGACCGGACCTCGGCCTCGACCTGCCGGCACAGGGTGTTGCGGTGATCGGCCATGGTGAGAACGATGCCTCCGAGCGAGAGCTCCGCATTGAGCCGCTGGCGAACGGCGTCGATCGTCTCGAGCAGACCCGCGAGCCCCTCGAGCGCGTAGTACTCGCACTGCATCGGTATGATCACCGCGTCCGCCGCCACCAGCGCATTCAGCGTGAGCAGGCCCAGGGAGGGCGGGCAGTCGATCAACACCAGCTCGTAGGCATCGCGCAGGTCCGTGAAGGCCCGCTCCAGCCGGCGCTCCCGGTTCGGGGTCGCGACCAGCTCGATCTCCGCACCGTAGAGGTCGCGACCGGACGGGATGACGTGCAGATAACGCAGATCGGTGGCGGTCGCGAGATCCTTCATGACGCAGCGACCGATGAGTGCGTCATAGATCTGCGGGGAAACCGGCCCCACGCCGAACGCGCTGGTTGCATTGGCCTGCGGGTCCAGATCAACCAGCAGCGTCGCGCGCTCCGACACGGCGAACGAAGCGGCCAGGTTCACCGCGGTGGTGGTCTTGCCTACCCCACCCTTCTGGTTGACGACGGCAAAGACGCGACTTCGGGACGCCATCCAGGAGGCTCCCATACAAGAGGACGAACGACCATGTTTCCCGGGGGGACGAGCAGCCGCTTACTGATTACCACAGCCGCCCGGCCAGAGCCAGTACAACCATCACATTTCGCGAGCCACCGGCTTCGAATGGATCCCCACACGGTCTGGCATCGCGGTCGAGCGGGGTGTTCGCGGAGGGACGGGCACTTGCCGACGACGGTGGCGTCTCAGGCAGAGCGGCGGCGACCCACCCAGACCGTTCGTTCAAAGGTCCGGCCGGGCGTGCGGTACCGCAGGCACGTCTCGAATTCGATCTCGGGGCACTCCGGGACGCGATGGGGCTTTTTGCCTCCAGGGAGGAAGAGGAACCCCCCGGGCTCGGCCCAGCGTACCATCCAGGCCAGCGCGCGCTCCGGGCGGGCCAGGGCCTGGGCGATGACCGCCGCGTGGGGCCGTGGCTCGAGATCCTCCACGCGCCCGCGCAGCGGCTCGGCGTTCGCGATGCCGATTTCGCGGACAGCCGCGCGCTGGAAATGGTGGCGGCGCTCTCGAGAGTCTACCAGGGTCACGTGGCACCGCGGCCGCAGGATCGCGATGGGCAGGCCCGGCAACCCGGCGCCGGAGCCGAGGTCCGCCAGGCTCCCGAACTCGGGCAGCGCTTGCGAGAGCGCCGCCGCGTCCAAGATCAGCCGCTCGACGATGGCCTCGAGGGAGCGGTGGCCGGTCAGGTTCATCCGCCCGGACCAGCGCTCGAGGAGACATGCCAGCTCGAACAGCGAATCCACCTGGGAAGGGCTGGCCGTCGCCGACAGGGAGTCGAGGCCGGCTTGCAGGACACGCCGGGCCGGCTCGGTCCGATCGTTCCACGTGGAACAATCCGACCTCGAGCCCGCAGTGTTCCACGTGGAACGCATCGAGCCCCCCCTCCCGCCGGTGTCTTCCGTGAAGAGCTCCTCAGTCGTCTTCGTGGGCCGCGGCGGCGCGGGCCTCGCGCTGAGCTTCCTCGAACTCGGGAGCACCCCTGGGAACGACGAGGACCTGGCGGTACCGTCCTTCGCCAATGCTCATCGTCGCGACGTCGTCATCGTCGCGCAAAGCCAGGTGGATCAGGCGCCGATCCCGGCCGTTCATTGGATCCAGCTTCACGGCGCGGCTCGTATCCCGTGCGCGCCCGGCCGCACGCGTGGCCAGACGGGAGAGCAGCGACTCTCGCGCCTCGGCGTTGCCCTCGACATCGACTACCACCCTCGCCGGATCATCGCTCAGTCGTGACGCCGCCTCGTTGGCCAGTAGCTGAAGCGCATCGACGGAGCGCCCCTCACCCCGGGCGAGTTCGGCGGCGGCCGGCCCATGGATTTCCAGTACGACGAGATCGTCCTCGCGGTTCTCGGAAATCTCGAACGGGCCGAGGTCCATGCGCTCGACCATGCCGAGGACGAAGCCCCCGACATCCCCGAGCTCTCCGCGGGCGGTTCCGACCGACGACTCCTGGGGCTCCTCGGAGCTTCGCCGAGGCCGGGCGTCGCGCTCTGGGCGATCGCCACGCTCGGAGCGACCACCGCGATCGCCACGCTCAGAGCGGCCGCCGCGATCGCCACGCTCGGAGCGGCCACCGCGATCGGAGCGCTCCCTTCCCCTTCGCGGGCGCTCCTCCGACGCCGCGTCGCGGCGCTCGGTCCGCTCGTCAGATCGGGGTCGCCCCCCGGTTCCGCGCACCCGCGCCACGATCAGGGAGCGCGCACCGAGGCCATAGACCTCACCGTGCGGGAGCTCCCCGATCTCGAGGGCGTCCTGCTGCACCCCAAAGAACTCGCAGGCCTTCGCAATCGCGTCTTCGCGCCCCTCTCCGACGAACTCGTGGGGCTCAGCCTTTGCCTCGTACACCGCTACCTCTCCCTGGCCTTCAAGCCACTCTGGGCACTCGGCCGCTGGTCTGTCACGATTTCGACTCCGCTTTTTCGCGCGGAGCCTTTGCGGCGGGCTTCCCTCTGGACTCCCGTCGGATCCACAGCTGATGCGCGATCGCCAGTACATTACTCAGCATCCAGTACAGCACCAAGCCCGAGGCGAACTGGTAGAAGACGACGGTCATCACGATCGGCATCATCGTCATCATCATCCGCGCCTGGGTGGGGTCCATCGACGGCTGCGGCGTCATCCGCTGCTGTAGAAACATGGTCGCGCCCATGATCAGGGGAAGCACGCGCACCGGCAGGTCGAGACCGGGGATCGTGAACAGGGTCTCCGGCGCGGAGAGGTCCGTGATCCAGCCGAAGAAGGGCGCTTCCCGCAGCGAGATCGAGCTGCGGAGCGCATAGAACAGACCGATCATCACCGGAAGCTGCAGCACCATCGGCAGGCAGCCGCCGAGCGGGTTGACGCCCTCCCGCTTGTAGAGGCTCATCATCGCCTCGGACTGCTTCTGTCGATCGTCCTTGAACTTCTCCTGGAGCTCCTTGATCTTGGGCTGCAGTCCGCGCATCCCCTCCATCGAACGCATCTGCTTCGCCATGAGCGGCGTCGTGACCAGGCGCACCAGCACCGTCAGGATGATGATCGCGACGCCGTAGTTCGGCACGAACGAGTAGAGGACGCGGAGCATCCACGAGAAGAAGCGCGTCATCGGCGAGATCCAGGACCAGCCGAGATCGATCGAGCGCACGGTGCCGCCCCCGACCTCGATCAGCCGGTCGACCTCCTTGGGCCCCACGTAGCCGCGAAACTCTCGTGTGGCGGACTGACCGGGCTGGAGCGGGATCGGTTCGAAGAAGAGCTGCGCGACAGCCAGGACGCCGGGCTCGATGGCGACGAAGCGGGCGCTCGCCTCCATGGGCTCGTCCGGCAGGATCGCGCCCAGGAAGTAGGTCGTCTGGAAGCCCACCCAGTCCGTCTCGCCGGGAAAGGTGAGCACCTTCTGGGGCGCCTTTCCCGTCAGCGATCCCAGGAATCCGGCCGTCCCCAGCCCCTGGATGAGCTCGGAGTCCACGTCACCCTGGTGCAACACGGCGAGCGCCTGCTCGCGGAAGTCGGCGCCCTCGCGTGCATGCGCGGGCCAGTCGATCGCAAAGCGCGGTGCGATCGCCGAGTCCGATGCGTTCAGGACGTCCACCCGAAGGTGGAAGGTGTAGGAATCGCCCTCGAAGTCATAGGTCTTGCGAATCGTCACGCCCCCACGCTCGAGCTCGAAGGCGACGACGGACCCCTCTTCCTCCACGACGTCGAACACGGCGCGAGCAAGGTCACCACGATCCAGCTCGCTGAAGGACGTGACGAGCGCCATCGCGAACGGTGCCTCGCCGGTCGTCAGCACGATGGGTCGCCGGGTGTCTTTCGTACCTTCCTCGTACTCGAGAAGGCTCCAGAGCTCGATGCCGG
>JAOTUO010000034.1 GCA_029863845.1 Myxococcales bacterium | reverse complement strand
CAGCAACCTCCGGCGGCGGCGATTCCTCACCCGCTGCGGCCTCCACAAGCGCGTCTACAGCTACGTCGAGAAGTACGACGTCTCGGCGCTGACGGGGGGGCGCTTCTCGCAGCTCGTGACTCTCGGACTGCCAGAGGATCGCGCCCGGTTCTTCATGGATCCGTGGAACGCCCCCTACTGGCTGCGCGACCGGTGCGACAAGAAGACCGGCCGGCGCGCGATCTTCTTCTATTCCTTCGGCCCCAACCGGAAGCGCGACTCGAGCGTCTGGGAGATCCTGGGCGACGACGTCGGCGCCTACGTCTTTTCCGATCCGGGTGACGCCGGCGAGGAGGCCGGCTGACCGTGCGGACGCCGGCCGCCGCCCTCTGCGCCCTGGGCGCTCTGGGGTGCGCGGCGCTCGCCGCGGCCGCGGAGCCGGGGACGATCGCGGTCGCCGCGACCGGCGGCGAGGTCCACTACCTCGCCGCCGGGCCGGCCGCCGGCCGCCCCGTGCTGCTGCTGCACGGCGCCCGCTTCGACGCGACGACCTGGGAGGGTCTCGGGACGCTCGACCTCCTGGCGGCGGCGGGCTATCGGGCGATCGCCGTCGACCTGCCGGGCTACGGCCGGTCCCGGGACGCGCGCGGCGCGGAGGACGCGTTTCTCGGGCGATTGGTGCGCAAGATGGGGCTCGTCTCGCCGGTCGTCGTCGCCCCCTCGATGAGCGGCCGATTCGCCTACCCGCTGGCCGTCGATCCCCGCTCCGCGCTCGGCGGCCTGGTGGCCGTGGCGCCGGCCGGCACCCCCGAGTTCGGGGACCGGCTCGCCTCGTCCGGCGTTCCGCTGCTCGTCGTCTGGGGGGACCAGGACGCGGTGTTCCCGCTCGCCCAGGGGAGGCGCCTGGCGGCGGCGGTTCCGGACGGCCGCCTGGCCGTCCTCGAGGGCGCCGGGCACGCCTGCTACCTCGATCGGCCGGACCGCTTCCACCGGGTCCTGCTCGACTTCCTCGCCGCCATCGACGAAGGGTCTTGATCTCGCGGCCGCTGGACTCTAGTCTCCGCACACCGTCATGATCCGCGTCATTCAACTCCTCTTCTTGGCACTCCTCCTCTTCTTCGTGCTCACCGAAGGGATCCCGTACATTCGCGACCGCGTGGAAGGGATCACCCCGGCCAAGGTCTCGGGACGCGAGATCGAGGGCAGCAGCGAGTCCGCGACCTGCGTCCGGCTCGCGCACCAGGTCAACGCCTACGTCAACCAGCAGGTCGTGGCGGCTTCGGAGCCGCCGGGTGACCCCGGTCTGTGGGGCGATTCGCTGGGCCGGATCGAGAACGAGCTCTCGGAAGCCGAGCAGGCCTGCTCGTGCCCGACCCAGGCCTGTGACACGGCGCGGCGGGCGCTGCGCGAGATCTCCGCCCTCACCGCCAACGTCGACCGGCTTTTCGGCGGCGACGGGAGCGTGGCAGGCGCCCTGGCGCGGCGCCAGGAGAGCATCAACGCCCTGCTCGAGCAGGCGCGCGTCCTCGCGCGCTAGGGGATCCGTCTCCCATGAGACGACCGCGACCCGACGAGTACGACGCCTTCTACGAGACCTACGTCGGCAAGGTCCCCGAGGGCCCGTTGGCCGAGGTCCTGCTCGCGGCTCCGGCGGCGCTCGAGGAGCTCCTGGGGACGCTCGCTCCCGCCGACGAGGCCTTCGCCTACGCCGCCGGCAAGTGGACGATCCGCGAAGTCGTGGGTCACGTGCTCGACGCGGAGCGGCTCTTCGCCTACCGGGCCCTGCACTTCGCGCGCGCCGACCCTGCCGCGCTCCCCGGAATGGACCAGCACGTGTGGGCCGCCGGCTCCAACGCCGCGGGCCGCCCGCTGCCCGATCTCCTGCGGGAGTTCCGGGCCGTGAGAGAGGCCAATGCCATCCTCTTCGCTTCGTTCGACGAGGACACCCTGTCGCGGCGCGGGGTCGCCAGCGGTTGCGAGTTCACCGTCCGCGCCCTCATCCATATCGTCGCGGGGCACGAACTACATCATCGTGAAGTGCTCGCGGAGCGCTACTCAGGCGCTCTGTCGAGACAGGCCTGAGCCCCGCCCGCCACGAGACAGGAGAACCCAGATGAGCGAGGTCGCCCTCTACTACCACCGCCCCGGCTGAACGAGCTGCAAGCGCACCCGTGCGGTGCTGGAATACAAGCAGACCCGGATCGCCGCCGAGCGGTCGACCGGCAAGGAGCCGCTCACCGACGCCGACGCCCGCCAGCTCCTCGCGGCCGCCGAGAAGGTGATCGTCGCCCGCGGAAAGAGCCGCCGCGAGCTCGCCGCCGACGACGCAAAGCTCGACGACCTCAAGGGCCCGACCGGCAGCTACCGCGCCCCCATCCTCGTCGTCGGCACGACGCTTGTCGTCGGCTTCGACCCCACCACCCTCGACGACCTGCTGTAGCAGCCCGTGGCTTCACGAGAAGGCACCGGTGGATTGCCTGGCGCCTCTGAACCGACGAAGATCTGCGACCAAAAGGACATCGGGTAAGACAGGGCCGGCAAGCTGAGACTCCGAGCAGCGTGCTCGACCCTTGCTTTGCCGGGTTCCTTTTCGGCGATCGAGACTCGCGGCAACGTCCGCGCGTCGAAAACAGGGCGAGCCAGGTGAGACTCCGAAACGCCGTGCTCGGCTCGTCTTTACTGGGTTCTCTCTTCAGCGATCGAGATTCGAGGATCGCCTGGCTAGCGCCTTGAAACCGACGAACTGCGGCCCAAAAGACATCGGGTAAGACAGGGCCGGCAAGCTGAGACTCCGAGCGGCGTGCTCGACCTTTCTTTACCGGGTTCTTTTTCGGCGATCGGGGACGAAGCCTCGTCAGCAGCCCGTGGGCCGCAGCCGTGAGCGGATGTGGGCCACGATCTGGTGTCCGTGGTCGCGGGAGTTGTCGATGAAGATGCGGTTGGTGTGGATGCCGGAGCGCACGGCGCCCGCCACGTAGAGGCCCGGCACGTTGGACTCGCCCGTCGCTTCGTCGAAGGTCGGAATGAGCTCGTCCGCCGTCACCTCGACGCCGCAGCGGCGCAGGAGCGCCGCGTCGATCCTGTAGCCGATCAAGGGATAGGCCGCGTCCGCCGGGATGCGCAGCGGCCGGCCGGCCTGCGTGGCGACGATCTCGCGGTCGCCGAAGCTCTCGACGACGGTGTCGAAGCAGGCCCGGATGGAGCCCTCCGCGATGCGGTTCTCCACGTCGGGCTTGACCCAGTACTTCACGGTGGGCTTGATCTCCGACCCGCGATGGACGAGGGTCACGCGCGCCTCGTGGCGCCAGAGCTCGAGAGCGGTCTCGCAGGCGGAGTTGCCCGCTCCGATCACGGCCACCCGCTCCCCGCCGTGCTCGAACGGCTCGCGATAGCGGCTCCGCACCCAGTCCTGCTCCTCACCCGGAACGCCGAGCCGGCGGGGCTGGCCGAAGTAGCCGGTCGCGATCACAACGGTCCGCGCCCGGTGCCGGTGCTCGCCGTCTCTCGCCCTCGTGGCCACGGTGAAGACGCCGTCTACCAGCTCCGCGCCGCGCACCTCCTCGTGGGTACGGACCTCGAGGCCGTGGTGCCTGACGACGCCGCGGTAGTAGACGAGGGCCTGACGGCGGTCCGGTTTGTCGTCGGGCACCGCGAACGGCACGCCGCCGATCTCCAGGCGGTCGCGGGTGGTGAAGAACCGCATGAACGTGGGGAACTCGAGGAGGTTGGCGGTCAGCGCCCCCCTGTCGAACAGCACGGCCGAGAGCCCGGCGCGGCGCGCCTCGGCGCCCACCGCGATGCCGGTGGGGCCCGCCCCGACGACCAGCACGTCCCACGCTTCGTCCCGCATCACCGACCGCTCCCCGGGGGCCGCCGGCTAGGCCGGCAGGACGGTGACCTCGATCCGGTTGCGCCCCGCGTGCTTCGCCCGGTAGAGGGCTTCGTCCGCGCTGCGCAGCAGCTCCGCGCTGTCCCGGCCGTGGGCCGGAAAGCAGGCGACGCCGCCGCTCACGGTGACGGCCCCGAGGGGCTGCGCCGCGGCGTGCTCGAAGCCATGCCCCGCGACCGTGCGCCGCAGCTTCTCGGCCAGGCCGTAAGACGAGGCCACGCCGTCACCGGGCGAGACGACGACGAACTCTTCGCCGCCGAAGCGGCCGAAGGTGTCTCCCGCGCGCAGCGAGCCGGTGACGAGCGTCGCCAGCTCCTGGAGCAGGCCGTCGCCGGCGGCGTGGCCGTTGCGGTCGTTGTAGTGCTTGAAGTGATCCACGTCGAGCAGCAGAAGTCCGATGCTCGACGCCGATCGCTCCGCGTCGAACACGAGCTCGCCGAGCCGTTGCGTCACCGCTTGCTTGTTGAGGATGCGGGTGAGGCCGTCGAGCTCGGCTTTCGACTTGAGCGCCGAGTACGAGGCCGCGCTGCGCAGCCCGAATCCCGCCGTCTGGGCCATCAACGTCAGGATCGTCTTCTCGTTCCGCGCCCGGCGGCCGAGTCCCGAAAGGGCGATCACGCCGAAGGTCTGGCCGGCCACGATCATCGGCGCCGCGAGATCGGTGCGGAACGAGCGCAGGCCCGGCACCGTCGCGTGCCGCGCCGCCTTGCCGCTCTCCAGGTCCTTGCGGTCCATCGCCCGCTGGAGGTCGGCCACCATTCCCAGCTCCCCCTCCCCGAAGCGGATGACCTCGTTGCGCGCGCGCTCGACGGCGCCCGGGCTGCAGGCGCCGACGACGAGGACCGGCTCGTCCCCCGGGCGCTCCCGATCGCGCCGGGCGAAGAGCACCACGACCTGCTCGGCGTCGAACGTGCGCTGGGCGAGCGCGACGAGCGCCTCGGGGATCTCGCGCGCGTTGCGGGTGCTCTGCAGGCGCTCCGTGAGCCGCGTGAGATCCGTGAGCAGCCGGCTCACCGACGCCTCCTCCGTTGCCGCCCGGCCGGCCCGGGCCGCCGCCGATCGCAGGCTCGCGAGATCGCCCTCGAACCGGCGGAGCCGCCGGCGCAGCGAAACCAGGTGCGCGCCCAGCAGGAGGATGAGGGCGAGCAGCAGACCCGAGGCGAGCGTCAGTGCCTGGACCGACAGGAGCATCTCGAGGACCAAGGCTACGGGAATCGACCCTGTCCGTCGAGTCTCGGGTCCTCGCGTATACTCGCCTGCATGTACGAGCGCGAAGAGATCACCCTCGGGCGCGACGTGGGCGCGATCCAGATCCCGGACGGCACGAGCGTGATGCTCACCGCGGGCACTCCCCTGCTCATCACCCAGCAGCTCGGCGGCAGCTTCACCGTCATGACCGACCGCGGCGCCATGTACCGGATCGACGAGCGCAACGCCGACGCGCTCGGCAAGGAGGTGGCGGCGCCCGCCGAGGACGAGGAGGCCGGCTCCCTCGAGGAGCGGGTCTGGGAGCAGATGAGGAAGTGCTACGACCCCGAGATCCCCGTCAACATCGTCGATCTCGGCCTCGTCTACGACTGCCGCCTCGCCGCGGGCGAGGACGGCCGGACCGCCGTCGACATCAAGATGACCCTCACCGCGCCGGGCTGCGGCATGGGGCCGGTGCTGGCCGAAGACGTCAAGCGCCGGGTCGAGGACCTTCCCGGAGTGGCCACGGCGACCGTCGACATCGTCTTCGATCCGCCCTGGAACCAGAACATGATGAGCGAGGCCGCGCGCCTCCAGCTCGGCTTCATGTAGCGGCCGCGGCGCCGTGTCCGGCGACCTGACTGTCATGACGCTGTAACCCGGCTCTCCATAGCCTTGGCGAGCCGACCTAGGCCACGGCTGGAGATGATGGCAGGGGCCATCGCCCGGGCCTTGGCCGGGGGAGGTGCCCTCATGAACCGACTCTTCCGATGGTCGTCTACCGGCTGCCTGCTCCTGCTTCTCGTCGGCGCGGTCGCCGCGGCCGATCCCGTGATCACGGGCACGAACAGCTCGACCCTGGCCCGCAGCGGCCGCCTGTCGATCACGGGGACCGGCTTCGGCACCGCCGGGACGGTGCTGATCGCCGGCTTGCCCGCCCTCGACTCGGCCTGGACCGACGCCCGGATCGTCGCCTACGTACCCGAGGAAGCACCGCTCGGGGCGACGGAGATCGTCGTCGACGCCGGGGGCCAGCAGAGCAACGCCGTGCCGCTCACCGTCACCACGCGGCAGGCCGACGGTCGCGTCAACTGGATCTTCGAGATCGACTCCGAGTACCTCTACTACCGGCCCGCACAGGCCCCGGATGGCACTCTCTACGTGCACGCCCGAGGCACCGGGGGCTCTGGCCAGGGGAGGATCTTCGCCGTGGCGCCCGACGGCGCCTTGCTGTGGATCTACAAGGACCTCCCCGGGAGCGCCTACGTGCCTCCCGCGGCGGGCCCCGATGGCGCGGTGTACGCGGGCACCCTCGACACGCTGTATCGGATCTCGCCGGCGGGCGAGCTCGACTGGACGTTCCAGGGGGGCCTCAACATCCAGTCGGGCGCGGTGGTCGGCCCCGACGGCACCGTCTACGCCGGCTTCGAGCACCCGCCGGAAGCCGTCGCCCTCGATCCCGCGACCGGCGCGCTGATCTGGTCCAACTCCCCCGGGCTCAGCGCCTACGGCACCGGCGGCAACGAGGCGCGGCTGGGGCGCTCGGCGCCCGGCGGACCCTACGACCGGTTCTACCTGTGGTGGGACCAGCTGGGCGCCTTCTCGCTCGACGGCGACCACCTCTTTACCACCACCGCCGGGAACATCTACGACCACGAGGTCGCCGTGGGCTCCGACGGGACGCTCTACACGCCGGTCCTGTGGGACGACGACCTCGGCGCCTTGAGCCCCTTCAACGGCGACACCCTGTGGGTCGAAACGGGTCCCTGGAACGTGGTCAGCTCCGACGTCGAGATCGGCCCCGACGATATGCTCTACTTCGTCGGCACCAGCTCGTGGCTCGAGGCCTTCGACCCGTACACGCGGACGTCGAAGTGGCGCCGCGACGTCGGCTACTACCTCAGGCGGCCGTCGCTGAGTCCGGACGGCACGACCCTGCTCACCGGCGCAGGGGGCACCTGCAACACGCCCAACGGCGACTGCGTGATCGCCTTCATCAAGGCCTTCGACACGACGAACGGGGACGAGCTCTGGCACATCGATCTCGACGAGGTGTGGGACCCCGAGTTTCGCAGCATCACCTGGGACCACGGCCGCGTCTCGGCCGACAGCCGCACGGCGTACTTCACCGGCTTCATCCTCGGCTACGGCGACGCGAACGACGAGCACAGCCTCCTGTGGTCGGTCCAGCTCGTGGACGGCGCGATCTTCGCCGATGGGTTCGAGTCGGGGGACACTTCGGCTTGGACGGAGACCGTACCGTGAAGATGTCGTCGCGCCGGGCGAAGCCGTGCTCGAAGTCACCGTAGTCGGCTTCATCGCCAGGATGAACGGCGAGCTCCCGCGCGGGCTGGTCGCGCAACCGGCTGCGGGCTAGTCGAGGGCGGGATAGCCGCGCGGGTCGCAGCGGTGCATCAGCCCGTAGACGGCATTCCCCGCAGGCCAAGGGGCGTGTCGAGCGCAGTCACGGGGTCTACGACGACCGACTGGTCAAGCTGATTCGCCTGGATGGACTGAGCAGCTACGCCGAGGTCAACGCCCTGCTCGAACGGCTCGACGAAGAGCTCAACGAGCGCTTGGCCGTCGAGCCGGCTCTCGCCGAGGATTGGCACCGGCCGGTACCGCAGGACCTCGTGCTGGCGGACGTCTTCGTGCTCGAGCACACCCGCACGGTCAACAACGACTGGACGGTGCGCAATCCGCTGGTATCGGTGGGCATTTGAAGGGGCATAGAACGGCAAGGTTCCCCGCTCGCGCGGGATGGCCTCGGTCAAGTCTCCAGGGGGAGTCCCCACCAGCCCGCCGAACTTGCTCAACGCGGCGAAGGCGAGAGCTGCGCCGCCAGCTCGCGCACGCGCTGTTCGGCGGGAGCGACGATCTCGCGCGCCAGGCGACGCTCCAAGTCGGCGAGGTTCTTGTAGGCGACCGGCTCCAGCACGTTCACCTCGCGGCGCAGCGTGTCGAACATGCCCCAGGGCTTGTGACCTTGCAGCGGGATCGGCTGAACGGCGACGGAGCGGAGGCTCTTCACTACGGTGAAGAGCTCCTGCGGGATGCTCTTCGGACCGCCCGTCGTCAGGAAGATCCTCGAGCACCTGAAGCGCACCGGGAGCGAGGCGGCTCGAGCACCGCCACGCCTCGAAGCCGATCGCGGCGCTCTCGTCTCCTGAGCCCTGTCTCGCCGGCGCCCGGCCGTGCCAGCGAGCTCGGTGGCCGTGCGCCCCGTCGATGCTCCAAGGCGTGCGTGGGCAGGCGACGGCTGAGCCACCGAGGGGCTCTTGCCACCAGGACCCGCTGGTGGGTGGACACCAGGCCCTTGGCTGGCTCGTTCCAGACCGGACGACCCTTCGAAGAGGGGCTCGAAGAGGGGCTCTTGGCCTGCTGTGCTGCAACGCGCCGGAAGCAACACCCTATCCATCCTGGCGGCCCAGCGCGGCGCACACACGGGTTAGAGTGGGCCACCGTTCCTCGACTAGCCCAGGAGATCCGAAGCTTTGAGTGACGTTTTCATCTCATACTCCCGGACGGACAAAGCGTTCGTAACCCGTCTTCACGAAGCGCTCGCCCAACGAGAGCGTGACACGTGGGTCGACTGGGAGGGTATTCCTCCCACAGCCGAGTGGCTCAGCGAGATCTTTGGGGCAATCGATGCCTCGGAGGCTTTCATCTTTGTCCTCTCGCCCGACTCGGTTGCTTCCGACGTCTGCGGCAAGGAGCTCCAGCACGCGGTCGATCAGAACAAGCGCCTGGTCCCGCTCGTCTTCCGGGATGCGGACTCAGCACGCATACCGCAATCTCTCAGTGAGCTCAACTGGATCTTCATTCGTGAGCAGGACGATTTCACGGGTGCCATCGACACGCTCATCGAGGCACTCGACACCGATCTCGAGCGCGTCAAGGCACACACCCGACTGCTTGTACGAGCGCGGGAGTGGGACAACCGAAAGCATCACAGCCTGCTGCTGAGAAGTCGCGATCTGGAGGAGGCAGAGCGCGATTTCGCGGGCGGCGCCGAGCTCGAGCCCAAGCCAACGCCGCTTCAGCTGCGATACATCACGGCGAGTCGGCGGCACGCTGCGAAGGTCCAGCGCAGGATCCTGGCCTCGGTCACAGTCGCCATGTTCGTCGCGATCACCCTCGCTATCGTCGCCTGGGTGCAGCGCCAACTCTCCGAGCGGCGGGCCGGCGCGGCAATTGTCCGCAATATCGCCACCGCGAAGCCGCTGGACGCGCTGGCCATTGCGGTGGGTGAAATGGGGCAATGGTTCTCGGACGACGTTCCGGAGGTACGGTCCAGTCTGCTCAGCGCCCTTCAAACACCCAAGGAGCAAACGAGTCACCGGCGCGAAGAATGCCAACGCAACCAGGAAGATCCTCCGCGAAACTGTCCCGTCGCCTCGGTCGCCGTGGTGCAGAACGGGGCCGTCGCCGCGGCGCTGGATTCGCAGCGCGCTCCCGAGGACTTCGAGACAAAGTTGGCGACATGGGACAAGGAGGGCGAACGCCTGGAGGACCTGGTGGCCGGTGCGCCGATCACCCTGTTGGCCGGCTGCCCCTCAGAATCGATCATTCTGGCGGTGAGCAAGGACGGCCTCTTGCACCTTCGCGACTTGCAGACGGGAACCGATCAACAGGTGGCGCTACTGGGCGCGCCAAGCCCTGCGGACAGCACGATCGCGACGAACGAAGTCAGCGGCGAGCCGCACACCGTCCTTGGAACCTATGGGGATATACCGCCTGGTCGAGACGCCGACGCGCCGGACTTCAGCCTTGGAACCTACGGAGATGTGCCGCCCGGTCCAGATACCGATGCACCGGACTTCAGCCTTGGAACCTACGGAGAAGTGCCGACCGGTCGAGATACCGACGCACCGGACTTCAGCCTTGGCACCTACGGAGACATGCGGCCTGATGGACCTCTCGCGAACGAGCCACAACCGCCCCCTGTCGTGGGCTGCTCGCCGAGCCCCGACGACGTCGCGGCGGTCGCATTCAGCCTGGACTGCCAGAGAATCGCCGTCGGGCGCCGCTGCGCGACGCAGATCTGGGCACGCGACGACAAGCTCCAACTCATCGATACGATACCCGAGGAGCGGCCACCACTCTCCATTGCGGTCGATCGCACCGGGCACATCGTCGCCCGCGGCTATGACGACGGCTGGATTCACACGGCGACAGCCAGCGGAGACGGGAGGCGATTCGAGGACATGCGTTACCAGCAGCATCCCACCGGGCGCTCGGTGGATGCGCTGGCGATGAGCCCCGACGGCATGAGCATCGCCAGCGCGGACGGCGACGTCGTACGCTTGTGGCAGGGAAAGGCGGGGACGGTTAGAACGGTTGGAGATGGCTTTCACGGCCACGAAGACCAGATCACCTCGCTCGTCTTCGACCCGGCCGACGGAGCGTTTGTAGTCAGCGGCGGCCGGGACAACACCATACGAGTATGGGACCTCGCCGGCAGGTCGCTGGGCGAGCCGCGGCGAGGACACGACAGCTGGATTCGGTCCATCGCGGTAGCTGGGGATGGCCGGTCGATTGTCAGCGGCAGCAACGACGGAAGCGTCCGCCGGTGGGCGATCACCAGAAACCCGACACATCCGCCGTGCCATAAAGCGTCGGCGAAGCAACTCGCCTGGTCGGATGACCGCAAGACCGCACTGGTACGCGCTTGGATGGAGGGCACGAAGACATGGGACCTCCACACCATGGACGAGAACTGCGTGAGGAAGCCCATAGCGGGAGGAAAGGGCTCACCGCTCGCAGCGCTCAGCAGCAACGGTCGATTCGTCGCCTTTATCAACGTCACGCAGGAAAACGGGCAACAAATCGTGCGGTGGGATCGGACGGGCGACACCCAATACCCACCGATCCCGTCTCCGGGGAAGCAGCTACGGAGCATGGCGATCAGCCCGGACGGTGAGTCGCTGGCCCTGGGCGGAGAGGAAAGAATCGTGACGCTGTGGAATCACGGAACGCCGCGAGACTTCTCGCAACGGCACGCGCTTCCGATCGTCTCACTCGCGTTCGGGCCGGACGGCCGCGTCCTCGCAAGCGGAAGTGAGGACAACACGGTTCTGCTGTGGGAGGTGGAAAGCGGCGCGCAGATCGGTCGGCCACTCGAGGGTCACGAGGGCTGGGTCAGCACCGTGGCGATCAGCCACGACAAGCGCTTCGTTGCGACCGGCAGCTGGGACCGTACGGTTCGTCTGTGGGACATCGACGGCAATCCGATGGGCAGCCCGTTTCGAGGACACACGGACTGGATCACCCATGTCGGGTTCCACCCGGAGAGACCCGAGATCATCAGTCTCGGCAACGACCAGCGCATGGGCGTGTGGCAAGGTGGAGACGACGCGGAGTGGATGAGAGCCTCCTGCCTCCAGCTGGACCACGCGGCCAAGACCGACGACATCTATGCCAGGGCCACTTCAATTTGCACGAGGATCCTGCCGTTATGAAGACAGCCGGGAAATTGTTCGCTCTCGCCATTCTTGTTCTATCCAGTGAATGTTTGTTGGCAGTTGAGCATGAACGCTCCAAGCCCCACGTCAATGTCGGTGTCCTTGGCGAGCTCCGGGACGGCGGGGCTCAGTTGACTGCCGCATTGTCGAAGCTGTATGGAGAAAACAAAACATACGAACAGATCAGGAATGCACCAGTGGAGAAAGCGCGCGGAATCGGAATCGCAGTTGCTCACGTGGCTTATGAGAGTGCAACACGGCAGTATGCTCACACGTATTCACCAACACACGCGGATCTCGTGAAACAAAGAATTACTAACGCAACGGAGACGGACAACGCGATTCTGCTGGTTTCAGCAGATCGAGGCGTTACAAAACAGACGCATGAGCATGTTCGCCTGGCGTCCCGAACCGGAGTTCGAGCGATCGTTGTCTATCTCGACGAAGTAGGTTCGACAACTGGTGATGAACCCGTCGAGCGGCTGGAGCTGGAGATCCGGAAACTGCTCAGCCTGCATGGATTCGCCGGCGAGGATACGCCCATCGTGAAAGGCTCGACTTCAAGAGCACTGGACGACGACGAGAGCGAGTACGGCATTCATTCGATCCAACGCCTGATAGAGGCGATGGACAAGTACCTTCCCGAGTCGGCGCGTGCGGTCGATGGGGATTTTCTGATGCCGGTGGAGGATGTGTTTTCGATCTCGGGACGCGGCACGGTGGTGACGGGGCGGATCGAGCGCGGGGTCGTGAACGTGGGCGATGAGGTGTCAATTGTGGGGATCCGCGATACGGCCACGACGATATGCGCGGGCGTGGAGATGTTCCGCAAGCTTGCGGACCAGGGTCAGGCGGGCGACAACGTCGGGGTGCTGTTGCGGGGCACGAAGCGCGAGGACGTGGAGCGAGGTCAGGTGCTCGCGAAGCCGGGGTCGATCACGCCGCACACGCAGTTCGAGGCGGAGGTGTATATCCTGACGAAGCAGGAGGGGGGGCGGCATACGCCGTTTTTCAAAGGCTACCGGCCGCAGTTTTATTTTCGCACCACGGACGTGACCGGGGCGGTGGGGCTGTCGGAGGGCACGGAGATGGTGATGCCGGGGGACAACGTGCAGTTGAACGTGTCGCTGATAGCGCCGATAGCGATGGAAGACGGGGTGCGCTTCGCGATAAGCGAAGGCGGGCGTACGGTGGGTGCCGGTGTAGTTACCAGAATATTGGATAAGTGAAAAGAGGGAAAAAGGGGGACGAAAGAAAAAGAAGACGCACTTATTCGTCTCTACATTCACTCGTTCCGTCAAGCAACTGCTAGATCATACCAGCGCAAAATCAGTAGTGTGTCCCCTTTTCCGCTTTTCCGTGCGCCTATGAATTGTTGAGTTGCCAGTGGCACTATCCGTCTATTCGTCTCGCCCTCAAGCGTCCGCGATCCCCAGCTCCGCGTTGAGGCGGGCGACGAGGTGCTTCCAGGCGAGGTAGTAGACGCCCATGCCGATCGGGATCATCGGGAGGGCGAACTTCATCTGGATGGTGAAGTCGTCGAGCAGGCCGGCGAGGGCGACGCCGCCGGGGATCAGCAGCAGGACGAGGAGCGCGCCGTGCAGACCGATGGGCAGCCGTCGCGGCCAGCGGTTGCTCACCGCCAGGAACAGCATGTTCCACACGCCCCAGGCATTCGGGACCACGGCCATCGGGAACAGGTACGCGCGCGCCAGCGGCGCCGAGGGCATGGGGATGACGAACTGGTTGGGCACTTCGAAGTAGTAGCGCTGGAAGGCGCTGAGCGCGACGACCAGCACCAGGAACAGCGTCGGCACGACGATTCCCGCCATGTAGGCACGCAGATAGGGGTGAGCTCGCATCGGGCGTTCTCCTTCCTCAGAGGTGGTAGAGCAGGAGCCAGAAGCATCCGGGAAACAGCGCCAGGAGGATCGCGATCGCGGCGGCGGCACCGAGGTCGAGCCAGCTCCAGTCGCGTGGCGACGGCCGGCGATCGAGCACGTCGGGCCAGAGGTCGCGGCTCGGCGGCCGATCCTGCACCGGCGGCAGAGCCTGTTGCAGCAGGGCGTGAAGGGCGTCGTTCTCGGTCATGGTCGAATCCCCTGGCGGGAGAGGTCCTCCCGCAAGCGAGCGCTGGCTCGGGACAGTCTGGACTTGACGGTGCCGAGCGGCAGGTCGAGGGCTTCCGCGATCTCGCGGTACGGTCGTTCCTCGACGAGGGCGAGAGTGGCGACCACCTGGAGCTTTGCGGGCAGCCGGCGGAACGCACGGGCGATGGCGTCGCGTGCGGCGAGATCGCCGGCCGCCGGAGCCTGAGGGTCCACCTCCCCGAGGCGCCGCTCGGTCCGCCGGCGTGCGGCTCGCAGGTGGTCGAGGGCCGCGCGGGTAGCGATTCGGCGGAGCCAGGCGCCGAAAGGACGCGTGACGACGAAACGCGCGCGCGCCCGGTAGGCGCGCCAGAACGACTCGACCAGAACATCCTCCGCGGCCGCGGGATCTCGCACGATGCGGAGAATCCAGCCATGGGCCTCGCGCTCGAAACGGCGGTAGAGCGCTTCCGCGGCCAGCGGGTCGCCGTCGACGAATCGCCGGAGCAGCTGTTCCTCGGGGTCTGTGGCCTTCATCCACCCCAACTTACTCCGCGGCCGGCTCGAAGGTTCCCTCCGACCTTCGAGGCGCGACCTGCGCCTGCGCCGGGTCCGTGCCCCGGGCCGGTCGCGCAACCGGCTGTGGGCTAGTCGAGGGCGGGATAGCCGCGCGGGTCGCAGCGGTGCATCAGCCCGTAGACGGCTGCGAAGATGCTCTCGCGGTTCGGCTTGGAGGCGTAGTCGCCGTCGGAGCCATAGGCGGGGCGGTGCTCGGCGGCGGAGATCGTCAGCGGCTCGGCGTCGAGCCAATCGAAGCCGCCCTGCTCGACGAGGACCCGCTGCATCATGTACGCGGTCGCGCCGCCGGGGACGTCCTCGTCGAGGAACGCCACGCGGTTGGTCTTCTCGAGCGACGCCAGCACGACGCCGGCGCGATCGAACGGCAGCAGGGTCCGGACGTCGATCAGCTCGCAGTCGACCCCGACCCGGGCCAGCAGATCGGCGGCCTCCGCGGCGATCCGGCACAGCGCGCCGTAGGTGACGATGGTCACGTCGGCGCCCGTGCGCAGCACCTCGGGCACCCCCAGCGGCACGCGGTGGTCGCCGAGGTTGTCCGGCCGCCGCTCCCGCAGCCGGTAGCCGTTGAGCACCTCGACCACCAGCGCCGGGTCGTCGGCCGCGAGCAGGGTGTTGTACATGCCCACGGCCTGCGTCATGTTGCGCGGCACGCAGACGTGGACGCCGCGGACGAGGTTGAGGATCCCCGCCATCGGCGAGCCCGAGTGCCAGACGCCCTCGAGGCGGTGGCCGCGGGTGCGGACGATCACGGGCGCCTTCTGGCCGCCGGCCGTGCGCCAGTGGAGCGTCGCGAGGTCGTCCGAGACGATCTGCAGGGCGTAGAGCAGGTAGTCCAGGTACTGGATCTCCGCGATCGGGCGGAAACCGCGCAGCGCCAGCCCGATGGCCTGGCCGACGATCGTCGCCTCGCGGATCCCGGTGTCCGCGACCCGCAGCTCGCCGTACTTCCGCTGCAGCCCGGCCAGCCCCTGGTTGACGTCGCCCAGGCGGCCGACGTCCTGCCCGAAGACGAGCAGCTCGGGGCGGCGGGCCAGGGCGGCGTCGAAGCCCGCGTTCAGGATCTCGAAGCCGCGCAGCTCGGGAGCGTCGTCGGAGTAGACCGCGGCGACCGGCTCGACCGCCAGCGCCGAGGCCGACGACTCGGTCTGCAGGTGGGCTGCGAAGTGGGACCGCAGCCGGGTCTCGCGCTCGGCCTTCCAGGCCGCGAGCGCCGCCCGCGCCGCGTCGCGAGCGGCGGCCGTGGCCACGAGGGCGTCCTGGGCGATCGCGAGCAGCTCGCGGCGCCCGGGGTGGGGCGTCCGCGCGAGCCGGGCCATCGCGTCCCGCACGAGCTCGCCGTGGGCGCCCGTCGCCAGCCGCTCCAGGAGCTCCGTGAGCTCCCGCTCCTCCGCCTCGATCGGAGCGCGGAAGCGCCGCCAGGCGAGGTCCTTCTGCGCCCGCGCCGACTCCCGGCTCTCGGCCTCGACCGCGGCGATCTCGTCCTCGGTCGCCACCCGCTCGGCGAGCATCCAGGCCCGCATCCGGGTCAGGCAGTCGTGCTCTTCCTCCCAGGCCAGCCGCTCGCCGCTCTTGTAGCGCTCGTGGCTGCCGGAGGTCGAGTGACCCTGCGGCTGGGTCATCTCGACGACGTGGACGATCGCCGGCACGTGGCGGCGGCGGACCGCGGCCGCCACCCGGGCGTAGGTCTCGCACAGCGCCGGGTAGTCCCAGCCCCGCACGCGCTCGATCTCGTAGCCGCCCTCCCCCGGGCGGCCGGCGAAGCCGCTCAGGAGGGCCGAGAGGTCGCCCTTCGTGACCTGCTCGGCGTTGGCCACGGAGATGCCGTAGCCGTCGTCCCAGATCGACAGGAGGAGCGGCGCCTGCAGCACTCCCACCGCGTTCACGGCCTCCCAGAAGATGCCCTCGGCGCAGCTCGCGTTGCCGATCGTGCCCCAGGCGATCTCGTCGCCGGCGCGGGAGAACTGCGCGGCGTGGGGAAGGTCCTCGAGCAGGCGGTAGAGCTTGGAGGCGTGGGCGAGGCCGACCAGCCGCGGCATCTGCGAGCCGGTCGGGGAAACGTCGGCCGACGAGCTCACGAGCTGCGACAGGTCCCGCCACGAGCCGTCGGCCTCGAGGAAGCGGGTCGCGAAGTGGGCGGTCATCTGCCGCCCCGCGGACGCCGTGTCGTGGCCGGGGTTGGGATCCGCGTAGAGCTGGCTGAAGAACTCCGCGACGCTCGACAGGCCGAGCGCGAACATCAGGGTCTGGTCGCGGTAGTAGCCGGCCCGCACGTCGCCCGGCCGGAACGACCTGGCCATCGCCACCTGCGCCACCTCCTTGCCGTCGCCGAAGATGCCGAACTTCGCCTTGCCGGTCAGGACCTCCCGCCGCCCGATCAGGCTCGCCTCGCGGCTCTCGCAGACGATCCGGTAGTCGCGGAGGATGCTCTCGCGCGTCAGCCCCACGGATTCGTCGGGCTGCGTGCTGGCTTCTACGGTCATCGGCGTCTCGCGACCATCGGACCCGGGGACGAGGGCGCCCGATCGAGGCGCCGGGCCGAGCCCCGGGCGGATGAGAGGTCTGGGGGTTGACGCCCGCGCGGCGGGCGAAGGGGGGATTATACCGGCAACGCCGCGGGCCACCGGCCCCGCGCCGCGCCTGCCGTCGCAGGCCCCGGCTCAGCCCCCCGCGAGGGCTCGCAGATAGGTCGCCGTCAGGCCGCGGAGACCCTCGAGGCTGTAGCCGCCTTCGAGCAGGCTCAGCACCCGCCCGTCGCAGTGGGCGGCGGCGACGGCGGCCAGCCGCGAGCCGAGCCAGCCGTAGGCCGCGTCGCTCAAGTCCCAGCCGCCGACGGGGTCGAGGCTCCAGCCGTCGAAGCCGGCCGAGACGACCAGGGCCCGCGGCGCGAAGCGCTCGAGCGCGGGCAGGACCTCCGCCTCGAAGGCCTCGCGCAGGCGCTCGTCTCCGGTTCCGGCCGGCAGCGGCACGTTGACCGTGGTGCCCTTTCCCGCCCCTCGCCCGCGCTCGTCCGCGGCGCCGGTTCCGGGGTAGAACGGGGCCTGGTGGACGCTCGCGTAGAGCACGTCGGCGCGCTCCTCGAAGAGGTGCTGGGACCCGTTGCCGTGGTGGACGTCGAAGTCGACGACGGCGACCCGCTCGCAGCCGTGGACGCGGACGAGGTGGTCGGCGGCCAGCGCCGCGTTGGCGAAGAAGCAGAAGCCCATCGCCATGTCGCGCTCCGCGTGGTGCCCCGGCGGCCGCACCGCCGCGAACGCCTTGCGGTCCGCCGCCGCCATCAGCCAGTCGGCCGCCGCGAGCGCGCAGCTCACGGCCGCCCAGCTAGCGTCCCAGGTCCCGCCGTCCAGGGGGTTGTCGGCCGAGTCGAGCAAGCCGTCGCCGCGCGCCGCGGCCCTCTCGAAGCGCTCGACGTAGGCCGGCGAGTGCAGCGCCAGCACCGCGGCGCGAGCACCCGGGTGGCTCTCGCACTCCTCGATCTCCCAGCCGGCGCCGGCCGCTCCCTCGAGGGCGGCCGTGAGCCGCGCCGGGCGCTCCGGAAAGTAGGGCGGCGCGTGCAGCTGGCAGCGCGCGCTGGTGAAGACCCGACTCACGACCGGCTCCGCCGCGCCTAGCCCGCCGCCGCGATCTCGCGCAGCAGGGCGATGTTGGCCTTGTGCCCGGTCAGCCGGGCGACGACCCGGCCGCGCAGCGGGTAGCCCAGCAGGTACAAATCGCCGATGACGTCGAGCACCTTGTGGCGGGCGAACTCGTCGGCGAACCGCAGCTCGGTGTTGACGACGTCGTCCTCGCCGACGAGGATGAAGTTGTCGAGCCGGCCGCCGGAGCCGAGCCCGAGCTCGCTCATCATCCCGAGGTCGCGCATGAACCCGAAGGTCCGGGCCGGAGCGATCTCGCGCCGGTAGTCCTCGTAGCTCGACAGCGTGAAGTCGCACACCTGATCGCCGACCGGCGGCGGGTAGCTCATCTCGTAGCGGACCGAGAACTCGTCGGCGGGCTCGATCGTGAGGCGTTTGCCGCCCTCGCCGGCCACCTCGTAGACCCGGTCGATCACGAGCTCGCGCCGGGGCCGGTCCTGCTCCACGAAGCCGACGCCTTCGAGGGCCTCGCAGAACCCGAGCGCCGAGCCGTCGAGCACGGGAATCTCGCCGTGCACCTTGATGAGGAGGTTGGTCACGCCGCTGGCCCGCAGCGCCGAGAGCAGGTGCTCGACGGTCCTGATGGCCTGCCCGTCCCGCGACAGGGTGGTGGCGTAATCGGTCTCGGCGACGAAATCGACGTGGGCCGGCAGGTAGGTGCTCGTCGGCAGGCTCACGAAGTGGATGCCGCTGTCGGCGGCCAGCGGCTGCAGGGTCATCCCGGTGCGGCGGCCCGAGTGCAGCCCCAGGCCGTAAAGCACCGCACCCTCGGCCAGGGTGCGCTGGGGAGCGTCCGTCGGCCGCAGGATGGAGAGGGGCGCCGGCGGCTCCAGCTCGGGGACGGCCTCGAGCTTCGTCTTCGTCCGCTCGAGCGACGCCAGCAGGCTGCTGTCCAGGCAGACCGACTCGCGGTACTCGAGCGCGCCGCTGACGGCGTCCACGGCGTCGTTGTAGGACAGGGGCTTCTCCACGTAGTCGAAGGCGCCCATCTTGATCGCCTTGACCGCGGTGGAGGCCGTCCCGTGGCCCGACATCATGATGACCGCGGCCGTCGGGTCCAGCTCGCGGATCGCCTGCAGGGTCTCGAGACCGTCCCGATCGGGCAGCCACACGTCGAGAAACACGACGTCCGGCTGCCGCTCGCGATAGAGCTCGACGGCGGCCTCGCCGCTGCCGGTGGCGAGCGTCGCGTAGCCCTCGTCCGAGAGCACGCCCGCCAGGGTCGTCAGGATGCCGGGTTCGTCGTCGACGATGAGCACGGTGGTCGGCATGGTTGCTCTGCCTCCTGGATGCGGCTTACGCCGCGGCCGGTGGGAAAACGGCTCGCCCGCGCCCCGGCACTCGAGCAACCTACCACGAGGCCCGGCGCCGCCCAACACCCCTGGGCGCGCTCAGGTGACGAGCGGCGCCAGACGCCGGTGGCCGGCGAGAACCGCCGCCGGCAGCTCGGTCACCGGATGCCGCGGCAGCTCCGCCAGGGTCCGGGCGATCCTCGCGTGCGAGCGCTCGAGCACGCTCGTGGGCAGGTCCCCCGCCCGCCAGGAGCGGGCGAGGTCGGCCGCGAGATCCAGGGCCCTCCGGGTGTCCGCGAGGTGGGCGCAGATCGTGATGAGGTCGCAGCCCGCCACGAGGGCGCGGGCGGAAGTCCCCGGCCGGCGGAACGTTCCCGCGACCGCCCGCATCCCGACGTCGTCCGTCACGACGAGGCCTGCGAAGCCCAGCTCGCCGCGCAGGCAGCCGCCGACGATCGTCTCGGACAGCGTCGCCGGCCACTCCGGATCCCAGCGCGGAAAGAGGACGTGGGCGGTCATCACCAGC